>JABFXK010000117.1 GCA_013361785.1 Sphingomonas sp. | reverse complement strand
CAGAAGCACAACGACAAGCGCCGCAAGCATTTTTCGAGCTGACAGCCCGCGCGGCTCGTCCTCGTCCTCGACGGGCTGCAGCCACGGGAGCTGCTCGTCATAGCCGCGAGTGTCGCTCACCGCATCTCCTCGGCGGCCGCCACCCCCATCAGCGCGAGGCCGCTCCTGATGATCTGCCCCACGCCAAAGGCCAATTCCAGCCGGGCGCGAGAAAGTTGTGGATTGTTTTCAAGCAGGAAGCGCCGTTCCGGGTCGTCATTGCCGCGATTCCACAGCGCGTGGAACTCGGCGGCCAGATCGTAGAGATAAAAGGCAATCCGGTGCGGCTCGTGCGCAAGCGCCGCGCCTTCCAGGACGCGGGGATATTGGGCCGCCCGTTTCACGAGCGCGAGCTCTTCGTCGTCCAGCAGCGACAGGTCCGCGTCGGCCGCGAGATCCACGCCAGCGTCCGCGGCCTTGCGCTTCAATGAGCTGATCCGCGCGTGCGCGTACTGGACGTAGAAGACCGGATTGTCCTTCGATGCCTCAACCACCTTCATAAAGTCGAAATCAAGCGGCGCGTCGGCCCGGCGCGTCAGCATCATGAATCGGACCACATCCTTGCCGACTTCGTTCACGACGTCGGCGAGGGTCACGAAATCGCCAGCGCGCTTGCTCATCTTGACCGGCTCGCCGCCGCGGAACAGGCGGACCATCTGGACCAGCTTGACGTCGAGATCGACGCGACCGTCAGTTAGCGCCTTCACCGCCGCCTGGACCCGTTTGACGGTCCCTGCATGGTCGGCGCCCCAGATGTTGACGAGGTGATCGGCGTTCTGCGCCTTCTTCCAATGGTAGGCGGCGTCGGCGCCGAAGTACGTCCAGCTTCCATCCGACTTCTTCATCGGCCGGTCCTGGTCGTCGCCGAACTGGGTCGAGCGGAACAGGGTCAGCTCGACCGGCTCCCATTCGTCCTGCGGATCGAGGCTCTTGGGCCGCTCGAGCGTGCCTTCGTAGACGAGTCCCTTCTCCCGAAGCACCTGCATCGCCTGGGCGACCGCGCCGGAGCGCTGGACCTCGGCTTCCGACGAGAAGATGTCGTGATGGATATTGAGCAGGCCGAGATCGTGGCGAATGAGACCGACCATCGCTTGGATCGCCGCGTCGCGGAACACAGGGAGCCACTGCTCTTCCGCCACGTCGACCATGTCGTCGCCGTAGTCGGCCGCCATCACGATCCCGACCGGCCTCAGATAATCGCCGGGATAGAGGCCTTCGGGAATCTCGCCGATTTCCTCTCCGAGCGCCTCGCGGTAGCGGAGGTGCAGCGAGCGCGCGAGCGTGTCGACCTGCGCGCCGGCGTCGTTGAGATAATATTCCTTGGTCACCCGAAAGCCGGCGGCCTCGAGGATGCGCGCGAGGCTGTCTCCGACGATGGCGCCGCGGCAATGGCCGACGTGCAGCGGCCCGGTCGGATTGGCCGAGACATATTCGACATTGACGCGCTCGTCCTTGCCGACGGTGGACAGGCCATATTCGTCGCCTTGGCGCAGGATCGTCCGGAGCTCGTCGCGCCACGCATCGGGCGTGAGCCGAAGATTGAGGAACCCCGGTCCGGCAATCTCGACCGACGTCACCGGCGGCAAGGCTTCGAGCTTCGGCTTGATCGCTTCGGCGAGCGCGCGCGGATTCGTCTTTGCACTCTTGGCGAGCACCATCGCCGCATTGGTCGCAAGATCGCCATGCGCGGGATCGCGCGGCGGCTCGACCGTCACATTCATCCGGTCGAGCCCGGACGGAAGTGCGCCTTCGGCAACGAGGTCGTCGAGCACTCCGTCGAGGAGCGCGGCATATTGGGCGTAGAGGCTCAATTTCGGTCCAAGGATTAGCGGAAAGCGGCGCCTCTAGCGCAGCCTTCGGCGCGCGTCACGCGATCAGCGGTTTCGCGAACGCGGTCCCGCGGCTCTCCGGGAAGAGCTTCGACATCACCCGGGATGGCTCGACGCCGTAATGCTGCGCGAGCGCGCCGGCGATCAGCGCGTCGAGATCGGTCGTTGGCTTAAGGTCGCGGCCTTCGTAGAGCGCGGCCGTCGACAGGCCGGGCCAGTCGGCGATCACCTTCCCGCCCGCAACCGCGCCGCCGAGCAGCATCGCGAGCGACGCTTCGCCATGGTCGGTGCCGCCGGTGCCGTTCGGACGCGCGGTGCGCCCGAACTCGGTCGCGACGATCACTAAAGTGTTGGCCCAGTCCGTGCCGAGGCCGGTCTTCAGCGCGCCGACAATCCCGTCGAGATTGCGCAGCTGCGCGGCGAGCCGGCCCTGCTGGCCGGAGTGGGTGTCCCAACCGTTAGTCTCGATCATCGCAATCCGTGCGCCATTGTCGCCGGCGAGCAGCTTGGCCGCGACGTTGCCCATCGCCGCGCCGTTCTGGCCGTCGGCTTCGACGCCGCCTGCCATCGTTCGGGTTGCCACGGCCTCGTTCCAAAGCGCGTGCAGCTGCTGGTCGGACTCGTACAGCGAGGCGACGCGCTGGAGCAGGTCGTCGCTCGGTCCGGCGAGCTTGGACGGCGCGTAGGACGACACCTGATTGCTGCCGCGAAGCGCCATCGGAACGGTATCGGAGAGGGCGAGCGCCCTCGAATCGCCGGCCGGCAGGAGCGCGAGAAGCCGGTTCAGCCAGCCGTCCTTCAGCTGGTAAGCGGACGAGCCGCCGGTCTCGAGCACATTCTGTCCGTCGAAATGCGAGCGGTCGCGGTACGGCGAAGCTACCGCGTGAACGAACAAAGCCTGGTTTGCCGCGTACATTTTCGCGGTCTCGGCCAGCGCCGGATGAAGCGTGAAGAAGCTGCCCAGCTTGGTCCCGTTCTGGAGGCCCTGGTCGAATCCCTCGCGAAGGCTGGCGTGGACGGGATCGCCGGTCGGCCCGAGGATCGACAGGCCGTCGGCTGCGCCGCGCTGGATGATGAACACGAACCGGCGGCTCGTGTTCGCCCGAGCGAAAGCCATGCGCGGCATCGCGAGAGCCGTCATCGCGGCGCCACCGGTGGTGAGGAAAAATCTGCGGCTGACCATCCTCATCTCCTCACGAACTCGGGGCTGACGAGGAGCAGCGCGAGCCCTTCCTGCGGACTTTCCGCGCGCGCGATGGCAGTCCGCGTGGCATCCGATAGCGCGCCAGGGAGGACCTTTTGCGCAAGCGCCCGAGCGTCGATCGAGGACGGAGCCTTGCCGGCAAGCCGCTGCGCGATCTCGACTCGGCGCATCAGCGCTTCGGGTGCGGCCCAGCTCGCGGCGATATCGTCCCATCCGGCCGGCGAGCCTGGCTTCCAGGTCGGTTGACCCAGCTGGCTGAGCATCCCCACGGCCGCCTGTGGGTCGATTTCGGTCTGTCCCACCGCGCGGAGGGCAGAGACCGACCATTCCCACGGCGTCTTGAACTTGAGCGGTTTAGGCGCCCACGCCTCGGGAGACTCGATCAGCGCGTGATAGACTGTCGGCAGATCGCCGCCGCTTGCGAGATAGGCGCGGGTCAGCCGGTCCACCATCGGCTGCGGCGGGTCGTCTCCGGCGAAATGCCGTGCCAGCTTGGTCGAGATATGTCGGGCCGTCGCGGGATTGGCAGCGAGGTCGCCGAGGATCGCGCGGGCCTGCGCCTCCCCTTGCTGGGCATAGCGCTTGCCCATGATCAGTCGGTCGCCGGGCTCGTGCAGCGCTTCGGCGAAGGTGAAGCTTCCGTCGTCCGAGCCGCCGATGAAGCGCGACGCCGGTCCGCGCGCCAATCCGCCAACCGTCCAGCCGGTGAGCGCACGCGCAAATTCCGTCACATCGGCCTGGCTGTAGCCGGTACGGACGCCGAGCGTGTGCAGCTCCATGATCTCGCGCCCGAGATTCTCGTTCAGCCCGCGCTGCTTGCCGCCGCGCATCGCCACGAGTCGGCCGATCTGCGAATTCGGCCCGACCGATTGCGCCTGGTCGAGATAGACGAGCATCGCCGGATGCTGCTCGACGGCGAGCAGCAGGTCCGAAAAGCGCCCGAACAGGTGCGGGCGGATGGCTTCGAATTCGAGCAGGCCGGCGAGGCCGATCACCGGTAGCTTGTCGACCGACACCGCGAAATGATTGGCCCAGAAATGCACCAGCCGTTCGGCGAACGGATTGTCTGTCGTCAGCGCCGATGACAGCCGCGCCGAATTCTCGACCAGATAATCGTCGCGAATCGTCTGCCGGAGGTAGCGCTTGAGCGGATCGGCTTGCGCGTCGGTTTTCGCGACGGGCTGCGGCATCGCGCCCGTCGAAAGCGACGTCGGATGCACTCGCCGTTGTGCGCGTCCGTCCATCCGCACTTGCGCCACATAATCGGCGAGTTGGCCGATGACCTTGCTCCGTGACGGCACCTGCGCGAGTGCCTGCGGACGTGGCTGGAAGCGGCTGAACTGCGCGGTGAGCCATGTCTTCGGATCGGCGGGCGGCGCATCGCCGGGTCGAGCTCCGAGACCGAAGCGATTGAGTGCGATCGCTGTGTCGAGCATGGCCATTTCGCCACCCAAGGATGATCAACTCGGCTGAACCTTCTCTGAAGCACTGCGGCGCGATTGACCTTGTCACGGCTCGGGGACACACCGCGACGATATGAGCGGGTATGCCTCACCGCAGCATAAGCAGTCCTATCGCTCGGGCGGCTACGCCTTTCTCGAGCAGCTGCTTCCGCCGATCGTGCTGCAGGTCTTCCACGGGCGAATGCAGCGGGTCCTCAACCTCAAGAACACGCCTGAATATCGTTCGCAGAGCTGGCTGGTGACCAAGCCGACGATCGAAGTCTACAGCATGCAATATCCGCCGATGGCCGCGCTCCACTGGGGACTGACGCCCGTCGCCGCCGAGCTTGCCGGCTGCGAGCTGCTGCCCTCCTACGCCTATTTTCGGGTCTACCAGCAAGGAGACATCTGCGTCGTCCATTCCGACCGCGAAGCCTGTGAGCACAGCCTCTCGCTCATGGTCGAGCTAGCCGACGAAAAGCCGTGGGCGCTGTGCATCGGCGAGGATGAGGTCGATAGCCCACCCGCGCCCGAACGCGATTTCGGGGCGGAGCAATATTCGGCGCTTCCGATGAAAGCGGGCGACGCGGTGATGTACCGCGGAGTCACGCATCGTCACGGGAGGATCGACCCGAACCCCAACCGCTGGTCGGCGCACCTGTTCTTCCACTGGGTCGACGCGAAAGGACCTTATGTCGATCACGCGTTCGACAAGGTCGCGCTGCAAAAAGCCGCGCGCGCCGCAGCTCAGTCGAATGCCTAGAAGCGGTCGGGCGGCAGCGTCACCGGTCCGACAAGTTCCTCGTGACGCGCGATGGCGAAGCGGTCGGTCATGCCGGCAATGAAGTCACCGATTGTGCGCAGCTGCTCGACCTCGTCACCTGCACGCCTCCAGTCGCCGGGGAGCAGCGACTCGTCGGCGCGATAGGCCGCGGCAAGGTCGGCGACGACCCGCTCGGACTCGACACGGATCGGGACAAGTTCGGGCAGTCCGTAAAGCCGCGCGTGAAGGAAGGCCTTGAGCTCGCGCTCTTCCGTCGCCAGCGAATCCGAGAATCCGGCGAGCGGACGCGCGGCAGTGCGGACGTCGTCGATCGTCTCCACGCCCGCCTCGCCCACCCGGCGTGCAGTTTCGGCGAGCACGTCGGCGACCATTGTGCCGACCATGTCGCGGACCAGCGCGCGCTGGCGCTTTTCCACGGAGATGCCGGGGTGCCGCTCACCGATTGCGTCCCACAGCCGCTTCACGATCGGGAGTTCGAGCAGCTCGTCGATGTGGAGGAGGCCAGCGCGAACGCCATCGTCGATATCGTGGTTGTCGTAGGCGATGTCGTCCGAGATTGCGGCAACCTGCGCCTCCAGCGACGGCCAGCTGCCGAGCTCGAGATCCCATTTCGCATTGGCCTCTGACAGCGCCCAGGTCGGTGCGGCAACCGGCCCGTTGTGCTTCGCCAGCCCCTCGAGCGCTTCCCAGCTGAGATTCAATCCGTCGAAGTCCGGGTAAGGGCTTTCGAGCTTGGTGACGATGCGGATGGTGTGGGCATTGTGATCGAACCCTCCGGCGTCGGCGAGGGCGGCGCTCAGCGCATCCTCGCCGGCGTGGCCGAACGGCGGGTGCCCGAGATCGTGGGCAAGGCATAGCGCCTCGGTCAGGTCTTCGTTGAGGCCGAGCGCTCGGGCGATGGTGCGGCCGATCTGCGCGACCTCGAGACTATGCGTCAGCCGAACACGATAATGGTCGCCGTCAGCGGCGATGAAGACCTGGGTCTTGTGCCTCAGCCGCCGGAAGGCGATCGAGTGGACGATCCGGTCGCGGTCGCGCTGGAAGATATCGCGCGGTCCGCGCGGACCGGAGCTGTCTTCAGGATGGAAGCGGCCGCGCGACCTTTGAGGGTCGGCTGCGACTGCGGCAGGAAGGCTCATTCGCCAGCGAGTGGCACAATCCTGGCAGAATCGGAATTGCTCCAGCGGAATGCGTCGATTCCGACCGAGCGCAGGTCGTCGGCGAAGATTTTCGCGTCAGAGGAACCGCGGAACGGACCGATGACCAGCCGGGCGCGGTCGCCGCCTTCGGCGACATAAGCGGTAATGCCGTTGAACAGCTCGGAATTGTCGCGCTTCATCCGCTCGAACTGCTCGCTGAGCGCGTCGGCATTGCGGCCGCTCGCGAGCTGCAGCCAAACCTTCGAGTCGTCGAGCGCAGCGGTCCTTTGCACCGTCGCAGGACGCGGCGGAGCGGAATACGCAACCTGCACCGCCTGCGCCTGCGGTTGGGCAGCGACCGGCGGCTGCTGCCAGACCGGCTGACTTGCCGGCGGCGGCGTCGAAGCACCGCTCAGCAAAGCGTCGATTCCAGCGAGGCGATCCGTGCTGACGCTCCCGCTGGAAACCGTCTGAGGCACCGACCTGGTCGGCGCGGCATAAGCATAAGCCGCTCCGCCTGAATTCGGGAAAATGCCAAGATTCACCGCCGCGGCTTTCGCTCCGGCGGGAAGCGACGCAAGCCGCTGAAGGAAAGGCGCGACGCTCGACCAGCTGCCCGGCATCGCGGCATTGACTGCTGCCATTGCTCCGTTCGGATCGCCGCTGAGGGCAAGGACGAAGGCGCGCACCCGCGCCGTTGTCGTGTCGCCTTTCGCGGCGAGCGGCGCGAGCGCCGCCAGCGCTTCCGTCTTGTTGCCGCTGATGGCGAGGCTCAGCGCAAGCCGGCGGCGCGCCTCGTCGGCGTCGGACCCGCTCAGCGCCGCGCGATAATCCGCCTGCGCCTTCGCCTGCTGTCCAAGCATGTCGTAGGCAAGGCCCCGGTCGCAGCCGAGCATCGCCTGCGTCGCTCCGAGCTGCTGCGCCCGGCTGAAATACGGGATCGCGGCCTTGGCATTGCCGTTGGCGACGGACACCGCTCCCATACCCTGCTGGGGAGCCGGGCTCCTCGGGTTCACGTCGTCGGCGCGGGCGAAGAAGCCCGCCGCAGCCTCGGTATCGCCGAGCATGAGGGCGGCCCTTCCGGCGCCGATCAGCGAATTGAAGTCCTTCGGATCGTCGGCGAGGGCGCGGACATAGCGAGCAAGCGCCGCAGCCGGACTCTCGTTGTACGGTGAATAGCTGCCCTGCGCCGAAGCCGGCGCGGCAACGACAGCCGTCAGCCCTGAAGCGCAGGCAAGCAGCGCCCCGAGACAAGAAATTCGTGATAATCCCCGCATCGACCCTCCGGTGCAGCAGAGAATCTTGCCGAAAGCTTTCTGCCTAGAGGCATTACGGCGAACCGTGCGAAGGAGGCGGTGAGGTGCAGCAAAGGTGAATCGTTAACCCGCTGATTTAACGAACAAAGGGACAGTCCCCGCGGAGACTGTCCCCTGTTTCAATCGGCCAGTGCTGGATTACTGGTTGTTCTGGCGGTTGAGGAAGCGCGGGATGTCGATCGGTTCGCTCCGGTAGCCGGATTCGTCGTCGTCGATCTGCGCCTTGGGAGCACCGCGCGCGATGTTCGACATACGCTCGAACAAGGTGCCGCCGCTGCTCGCCGTCGGCGCCGTTGCTTCGTCCTCGTCCTCGGGCGGAGCGATGGGTGCTGAGCCGACCGGCGTCGTCAGTACATCGTCGGCGCCGAGCAGCAGCTCGTCGTCGCCTTCACCCTCATCCGTCGGAAGCTCGGTCTCGACAGCCTCGTCTGCCGCAGGAGCGCTCGGCTCGGCGGCGGCCGGCGCAGACTGCCGCGCCGGGAAGGTGAAGACCTTGCCCGGTGTCGGCTGCGCAACCGCGTCGGCATCGATTCCGGTGGCGACCACCGAGACGCGGATCTTGCCGCCCAAATCGTTGTTGAACGCCGAACCCCAGATGATGTTCGCGTCGGGGTCGACCAGTTCCTTGATGTGGCTGGCGG
>JABFXK010000036.1 GCA_013361785.1 Sphingomonas sp. | reverse complement strand
GATGTGCGATCGACGCCGATGCCGATCTGCTCTTCGCGCCGACGGAGCACGCTGCGGCGAACCTCCGCGCCGAGCAGGTGCCCGGCGAAATTCACGTCACCGGAAACACAGGCATCGACGCGCTGCTTGCGACTGCCGCACAACTTTCGGCGCCCACGCTGCAGGACAACGGTATTCCGAAGATTCTCGTTACCTGCCACCGACGCGAAAGCTGGCACGATGGGCTTGAGTCGATCGCCGCGGCGATCTCCGAGCTTTCAGCCGGCGGAGCCGCTCACTTCGACGTGATGCTGAATCCCAATTCTTACGTAGCGAACAACATGCGGCGACTGCTGGGTCATGAAGTTGGCGTCAGCCTGATCGAGCCATGCGGCCACGATCAACTGCTGCTGCGCATGCGCGATGCGACCCTGGTTCTCAGTGATTCCGGCGGGATACAGGAGGAAGCACCCGCCCTCGGCGTTCCATTGCTCGTGTTGCGCGACAAAACCGAGCGGCCTGAGGGCCTCGCTGCCGGGACGGCGCGGCTCGTCGGTACGGACAAAACGCGGATCGTCGACGAGGCACGCCGGCTCCTCGAAGACCCAGGCGCACGTGCAGCCATGAGCCGGCAGGTCTTCCCGTTCGGCGACGGACGCGCCGCGCCGCGAATCGCCGAGATCATCGACGACTGGCTTGAAGAAAGATCGCTGACGCGCCGCCTCGCCTGAGCTATGAGGCTCAAGCCGATGGATCAGGCCACGGTCCTTGACGAGCCGCTAGAGGCGGAGCCGCCGGTCCCGCCGCCGCAGCGGATCGCCTACCGTCATCGCCTCCCGACGCGCCTGTGGCATTGGATCAACGCCTTGACCGTCTTCGTCATGCTTATGTCGGGGCTGATGATCTTCAACGCCCATCCGCATCTCTATTGGGGCAAGTTCGGCGCGAACTTCGATCATCCGTGGCTGTCAATCCACGGTCGGCCGATCCCGGGCTGGGCAACGATCCCCTCGACCTACAACCTCGCCGCGGCTCGGCGGTGGCATCTCGCGTTCGCCTGGCTGCTGTCTATCGGATTGATCCTGTTCCTCGTCACCAGCCTGATCAACCGCCACGCCCAGCGAGATCTCGCCCCGACCCGCGATGAGGTGAAGCCGAGCCATATCTGGCACGACATTCTCGAGCATGCGCGGCTGCGCTTCCCGACCGGCGAGGCCGCGCTCCGCTACAACATCCTCCAGAAGTTCAGCTACATCGGCGTGATCTTCGTCCTGCTGCCGCTGATGGTGCTCACCGGCCTCGCCATGTCTCCGGCGATGGACGCGGCCTGGCCATGGCTGTTGGACTTCTTCGGCGGGCGCCAGTCGGCACGCTCCATCCACTTCATCTGCGCCATGCTGCTGCTCGCCTTCATCATCGTGCACCTGGCGATGGTAATGCTCGCCGGGCCCGTCAACGAGATCGGCTCGATGATTACCGGCCGCTTTCGCGTGCCGCCGGAGCGAGGGGAATGATCGACCGCCGCCGCTTCATCATCACCGGCGCTTCTGGGCTGTTGCTCGGGGGCTGCGACCGGCTCAACAACAGCCAGTCATTCCGCGGCATCCTGCGCTCCGCCGAGAAGCTGACCATGGCGAGCCAACGGCTGATCTCTCCGCGCGACGCGCTCGCTCGTGAATATGGGGAAGCGGACATGTCGCCGATCTTCCGCTCGAACGGCACGAGCATGCCGGGAGGCGACGATTATGCGCGCCATGTCACCGAGCAGTTCGCCAATTGGCGGCTGACCGTCGACGGGCTTGTCGCCATGCCGCTTTCAATTCCCTTGAAGACGCTTCGATCGATCCCGCATCAGATCCAGATCACGCGCCACGATTGCGTCGAAGGCTGGAGCGCGATTGGCAAATGGCACGGGTTGCGGCTGTCCAGAATCCTCGATCATGCCGGCCTCAGCACTCGCGCCAAATATATCGTCTTCCACTGCGCCGACCGCTTTGGCGACAAACCCTATTACGAAAGCATCGACCTGATCGACGCCTTTCACCCGCAGACCATCATCGCCTGGGGCATGAACGGACACCTCCTCCCGGTGCCCAATGGCGCGCCGCTGCGCCTTAGGGTCGAACGCCAGCTCGGCTACAAGCAAGCCAAGTACATCCAGCGGATCGAGGCGGTCGACAGCCTCTCCCGCGTCTACGGCGGCAAGGGCGGCTATTGG
>JABFXK010000276.1 GCA_013361785.1 Sphingomonas sp. | reverse complement strand
GTTCCGATAGCGGCGCCGGCACCTCACCCCGAGGTTCGGTTCGTCGCGGACAGGGGGACGGCGGCTTCAAGATGGGCGATCGCGATCAGAAGGATCAGGATCGGAGGCGGATGACCGGATGGTGGCGTGCCGCGCCGCTGCTCGGGCTCCATCGCCCTGCGCTCGTTGCGGTCGGCGTCGGTCTTCTGTTCTCGGTCGTGGGCGCGGCCGCCGTGGCGCGGTGGGAAGATCGCGTCAACAGGATCGAGTTCGAGAACGCGGCCGAAACCGAAGCGATCGTCATGCAGAACGGCATGGGCGAATACATCTCCAGGCTCGTCGCGCTGCGCACGCTGTTCGAATCGACCAACGAAGAAGTCACCCGCAGCGAATTCGAGACCTTCAGCGCCCGCCTGTTCGAGCACCATCCCGGCATGCTGCGCATCGCCTGGTTGCCGCGCGTCAACCGCAAGGAGCGCGCCGAATACGAGGCCGCGGCGATCACGGACGGCGTGTCCGGCTATCGCATCAAGTCGCTCCAGGGCGAGAAGTTCGCGATCGCGCCGCAGGGCGACGAATATTTTCCGGTGTTCTACTCGACCCAGCCGAAGACCTCTACGGTCTACGGCATGGACTACGCCACCGTTCCGGAGCGCCGCGCGGTCCTGGAGCATGCGCGCGACAACGATCAGGTCGCGGCCATTCGCACTCGCCTGTTCGAGCCGAGGGAGGGGAGCCGGCTGCCCGATGTCCTCGTTGCCATTCCCGTCTACGCCAAGGGAACCTCGCGCGAGACGGTCGCGGACCGGCGCCGCAATCTTGCTGGCTTCGTGGTCGGCATCTTCGACCTGCCGCTGCTGATCCAGGCCATTCGCGTGACCACCGCAGCAAGTCCCGCGGTCAGCATGAACGTCTATCCGCCCTTCACCGCGCAGATCGTCAGCCTGGAGCAGATGCTGCCGGATTATTCGTCGGCGGCCACGGCCCCGCAGTCGATGCGGCACGTCGCGCAGGCGCTGCACTGGTCGGGCAGCCTCAAGATCGGCGATACCGATTGGCAGGTGCGGGCGGTTCCAACCGCTGGCGGTCCGCTGGAGACGACTTATGATCGCGCGGGCGCGGTATTGATCGTCGGCATGCTGCTGACGCTGTCGCTGTCGACCTATCTCATGCTCGCGAGCCGCAATTCGCGGCGCCTGTCGCTGGCGAACCGGCGGGTGCTCGAGCTCGCCCAGACCGACATCCTGACCGGACTGCCGAACCGCGCCTTCTTTCTCGCCCGGCTCGATGAGAGTCAGTTGAGTGTGCGCTCCCGGCCGTTCTCGATCCTGATGCTCGACCTCGACCGCTTCAAGAATGTCAACGACTCCCTCGGGCACGGAGCCGGCGACGCGCTGCTGCGCCAGGTCGCGCAACGGCTGAAATCCGCCGTGCGCGCCAACGACGTCCTGGCGCGGCTCGGCGGCGACGAGTTCGCCAGCAGCCAGGAAACTCGTGAGGATCAGCGCGCCTGCGCGACCGAGCTGGCGGCGCGGATCGCCAAGCTCCTGACCGAACCGTTCCTCCTGCCCGGCCATCGCGTCGAGATCGGCACCAGCATCGGCATCGCCGTCGCGCCGGATCACGGCAGCGATCAGGAGCAGCTCCTGAAGAAGGCGGACCTTGCGCTCTATCGTTCGAAATCGGCGGGCCGCAACTGCTTCACCATCTACGACGAGGCGATGTCGGCCGAGCTGGAGGCCCGCAACACGCTGGAGGGGGATCTGCGCGACGCCATCGCGCGCTGCCAGTTGGAAGTGCATTACCAGCCGTTTGTCGACGCCCTCAGCGGGGCGCGGCGCGGCTTCGAGGCGCTGGTGCGCTGGCGGCATCCGACCCGCGGCCTGATCCCGCCGGACCAGTTCATTTCGCTTGCGGAGGAGACCGGGCTGATCGTGCCGCTCGGCGAATTCGTGCTGCGGCGCGCCTGCGCGGATGCGGCCGGCTGGCCCTCAGACCTCGCGGTCGCCGTCAATCTGTCGCCGATCCAGTTCAAGGAGGCCGAGCTGTTCGAGGTGATCTGCGCCGCGCTCGCCGATTCCGGCCTGCCGCCGCAGCGGCTGGAGATCGAGATCACGGAATCCGTGCTGCTGGAGCGCGGCGTCGAGAACCACGCCTTCATGGAGCGGTTGAAGCAGCTCGGCATCGAGCTCGCACTCGACGAGTTCGGCACCGGATATTCGTCGC
>JABFXK010000100.1 GCA_013361785.1 Sphingomonas sp. | reverse complement strand
GCACTGTGTTGACATCGCAGGGGTCGCAAGTTCAATCCTTGCCACGCCCACCATTTTTCCCCTTTCAGATCAGCAGCTTGCCTAGCCGAAGGTGAAGCTGAACGCCTCGACGGCCGGATCGAGGAACTCGATCGTGAAGGTGCGGTCCTGGACCGCGCCTTTCTGGCGGATGAGCTGGTAGAGGCGCTGGCCGGTCACCGCGCCCATTCCCTGAGCATTGATGTCGACCCCGGCGGCGGCGCCGGGCGCATGGCCATCGAGGGTCACCCGGAAACGGACCGGCTTGCTGCTCGCCGAGCCCATGACGAGGTGCAGGTCGCGGGCGTGGAAGCGGAAGCTGATCTTCGCTCCGGGTGCGAGCGAGCGGGCGCTTTGCCGCTGGTCGATCCACTGGCCTTCAAACGACCATTGATTGAGCGACAGTGGCGCGGCGGCGTAGGTCTTCGCCTGGTCGTCGGCGAGGCCGGCCGGCGAAGCGAAGCGGTCGGCGCGATAATAGCCGATATAGGTCTCGGGCGAGCCGATCTCGCTGAACGCCGCGGCGGCCTCGGCGCCGCTGCCATTTGCCGCGCTCCTCTGGCCGGCGGGCGCATGCCCCGCCTCGGCGAGCAGCTGGCGGATGACCCGCTCCGACATCGCATATTCGCCTTCGCCGTGATGATGGTAGCGGACACGGCCCTGCGCATCGATGAAGTAATGCGCGGGCCAGTAATTGTTCTGGAGGGCGCGCCACAGCTTCCAGTCATTGTCCATCACGACCGGGTAGGTGATTCCAAGGTCGTGGACGGCTTTCCCGACGTTCGCTGGATCATGCTCGAATGCGAATTCGGGCGCATGGACTCCGATCACGATCAAGCCGTCCTTGCGATAGCTTTGATCCCACGCCTTCACATAAGGGATCGAGCGCAGGCAGTTGATGCAGCTGTAGGTCCAGAAGTCGATCACCACGACATGGCCCTTGAGGTCGGCGCTGGTGAGCGGGCGGCTGTTGAACCACGGGCCGATGCCGAGCTTCTCGAGCGGCGGGAGCGTGCCTTCGACGGGGAGCTCGAGCTGGCCCATCGCGTTCTGGCGCGCCTCGGTGGCGCGCATTGGCTGGGCAATGCCGAGCTTCTGCGCGAGCGACGTCTCCAGGCCGGTGGTCTGGGCACTCGACAAGCTCGCGAGGACGCGGGTGTCGAGGCCGAGCGCTATCGCCGCGACGCCGGCGAGCACGAGGACTCCGAGCGCCTGGCGGATGCGTTCGCTCGCGCCCAAGGACTTCTTCATCCGCGCGAACACCTTACCGCCGACGAGCAAAGCGAGGGCGAGCGAGGTCGCCGCGCCGAGCGCGTAGGCGAGGAGCAGCAATGTCGTATTGAAGCTCGCGCCCTGGAGCGCGGCGGCGGTGAAGATGATCCCGAGGATCGGCCCGGCGCAGGGCGCCCACAGCAGGCCCGTGGCGATGCCGAGCACGGCCGACGACCAAATGCTGTCCTGCTGGCCCTCTTTCTCCGTCAGGCGCGAACCAAGCGCGACCAGCGGCCGTGTCAGGCGGTCCGAGATGCTCGGGAAGACCAGCGCGATTCCGAACAAAGCGAGGAGGATCAGCGCGGCCCAGCGCCCGATCGCATTGGCGCGCACCGCCCAGCCGCCGCCGACCGCGGCTAGCGTAGCGACGATTGCGAAGGTCGCGGCCATTCCGATCAGCATTGGCAGCGTCGAGCGGACGAAGCTCCGGTCCGCGCGCGCGAACACGAAGGGAAGCACCGGCAGGATGCAGGGGCTGAGGATGGTCAGGATCCCGCCGAGATAGGCGAGGAGGATCAGAAGCATTCGAGCGGTCCGTTCGGCAAAGAGTCGGCTGGTCGACGCGCGCCCTTCATTACGCCGCTATAACCATGGATGAACGGGCTGCGTCACGGAGCTGCAGATGATGCGCGAGCAGTTGCGCGAAGCGGTGTTCGCGAAGGCCGATGGGCATGAACCGCTGGAGAATGTCGACGTCGGGGTTGCCGTTGCCTTCGATGAAGATCGGGCCGTCCTCGAGCACCGAAATGTCCCAGCCGATGACGATGCGGTCGTCAAAGGCGCGGTGGGCGGCGACGGCCTCGCGCTTCACTTCCTCCCAGCACGGAACTGTGACGCCTTCGATCTGAGCGCCGGTATCGGGATGCGCCGAGAACCAGCCGAGGCGGGCGTCGGCGCCGAGGTTGCTCGCCTCGCCGAGCTTGCCCGTGTCCACGTCGACCAGGGTGCCGATGCCGCCCGCGTGGAGATTGTCGACCGTCTTGTTTGCGCCGAACGAGGTGCGGATCATCGCCGTCATCACCTCGGGCTCGTTCCTCTCGTTCAGACAGGTGAGGACGCGGAGCGTCGGAAGCGCGCCCGAAGTGATGCGCGCGAGATTGGCGTGCGGGCGCATCCGCGGCTGGACGATCAGCGGACGTTCGCGCGAGCGATCGACCAGGCGCGCGAGTAGTTCGTCGCCGGTCAGCTGCGCGCCGGCGGGGTTGGCGAATACGCCCGTCGCGACGTGGTCCCAGCGCTCGGCGCCGCGTCCGCCGCGTCCGCCCTGCGGCTTCACGAAGAGATCGCGGTCGGGGAGCGGCTGGCCGGGGTCGGCGCCGTCGATCGTCATCAGAGTCTCAACGCAGCGAATGCCGTGCCTGGCGCAATGCGCGGCAAACGCGCTTTTGTCGTTGAGCGGCGTGCCTTTGCGGCGCTTCAAGATCCGAAAATAGCAGGTCTTGGTCTCGAACCGCTGGATGAAGCTCGGCGCTCGGCGGTCGCCATCGTCGTGGAGCGAGAAGATGTAGTACCAGGGCGGAAGGATTCCGTCCGAGAAGTAGAGGGCGAGCTGCTCGCGAAATTGCGAGGCGACGCTCTTGCCGGTGCGGCTTCGGATCACGGGGCCGTTGCGGGCGGTGAACCAGACTGCCGCCGCGAGCAGGCCAAACGGCCAGAGGACGAGCGCGGCGGCGAGCTCGGCCCATTCGCTCGCGCTTTCCGGATGCCAATAGCGGCGCGCGAAGGCCGCGTGGAGCGGATCGTCGTGACCCCCGATCGCCACCGGCAGGCCGGCGACGCGGTAGATCATCCGTTCGGCGCTTTGGCGCAGGCGCAGCAGCGACATCGCCGCAATCTACATCGAAATGACAAAAGTATAAGGACGCTGGCGCTTCCTTGCGGCTATCAGCGCCGCATGTGCGGGATTTTCGCAGCGGTGGGACCCGCGGTTTCGGAACGGTCCCTCGAACATGTGTTCGAGGCGCTGTACCATCGCGGCCCCGACGGGCGCGGGCTGTTCGTCGACGAGGCGGCGCGGCTGACGATCGCGCACACACGGCTTGCGATCATCGACCTCGTCACCGGCGAGCAGCCGATGGTGAGCGAGGATGGCGAGATCGTGCTGTCGGCGAACGGCGAGATTTACGATTTCGAGCGGATCCGGGTCGGGCTCGAGGCGAAGGGCTATCGCTTCAAGACCAAGAGCGATTCGGAAGTCATTATCTATCTCTACAAGGAATATGGGCTCGGCTGCTTCGAGCATCTGCGCGGCGAGTTTGCCTTCCTGCTCTACGACAAAGCGAAGCGGCAGCTGATCGCGGCGCGCGACCGGTTCGGTATCAAGCCGCTCTACATGTCGCGGCTGGACGGCGGGTTGGTGTTCGCGTCGGAGATGAAGGCGATCTTCGCAAGCGGCCTGGTCGAAGCGAAGCTCAATGTTGAGGCGCTCGACCCCTTCCTGGAGCAGGATCCGGACCACGCGCGCTTTCCGTTCGAGAATATCGGGCATGTCCCGCCGGCGTCATATGTGGCGGTGAACCTCGACACGCTTGAGGCTCGGACCGAACGTTACTGGTCGGATGCAATTCCGGCCGAGACTGCGGCGCCTGTGCCGCAGCCGTTCGGCGATGCGCCCGCCGAGGCCGCGAAGGAGGTGCTGGAGCAGCTCGAGGAAGCGGTGCGGCTGCGGCTGCGCGCAGACGTTCCGGTCGGCCTCTATCTCAGCGGGGGCATCGATTCGGCATTCGTCGGCGCGCTGATGAAGCGCAACCTCAATGCGCAGCTGCACAGTTTTTCGATCGCCTTCGTCGGAAGCGAGCGGAGTGAGCAGGAATTCGCCGCGCGGGCCGCGGACGTGATCGGGACCGAGCACCACGAGCTTGCCGTCACCAAGCAGGCGCTATGGGAGAATCTCGAAGGCTGCCTGTGGTTCTCCGAGCTGCCTTTCGTCACTTTGGCGCCGGTCGGCAAGTTCCTGCTGTCGGAGCTGGCGCGCGGCAAGGTCACGGTCGTGCGGACAGGTGAGGGCGCGGACGAGGTGTTCCTCGGCTATCGCTCCTATTTTCAGAAGGCGATCCGCGACACGCGGTCGGGAAACGGCGGCGCTTCGGCGAAGCGGCGGCGGTTGAAGCTGGGCCGGACGGCCGAGAAGCTGTCGCTGCGGATCTTCCAGAAGAGTCTCCGTAAGCGGTTGGCGAATGCGCGCAGCCATGGCTTGGAGAGCGCGTCGAAGCCGCTGATCAATGCGGTGCAGGAATCGCGCATCGCGGCGATGCCGTTCGACATCCTGGCTTATCTCGGCGACCGCGAGGAAATGGCGCATTCGCTCGAGGCGCGGCTGCCGTTCCTCGACCACCATCTGTACGACGCGGCGAAATTGATCCCGGTTGATTTCAAGATGCGCAACAGCCTCGAGAAGGCGGTGCTTCGCGATGCGGCCGAGGGCATTTTGCCCGACGACCTCCGGATGCGGCGCAAGAGCGGGTTCATGCTGACGAGCGAGGCGGCGGATTTCTTCGGGTCGGATCGCGAGGTTACGAGGGAGCTTCGGCGGCGGTACCTCTCGAAACAGACATTCGAGCGGGCGGGGGTGTTTTCTTACGCCGCTTACCGGCTGGCGAGCATGATTGCGCGCGTGCCGCCGATGACGCGGTTTCGGCGGCTGCGGCGCAATGCGAACAAGGTCATCATGTACATGATGCAGACGCACATGCTGCACGAGATGTTCGTCGCCGATCCGCCGTGGAAGCGAGCCGCGGCCTAGCGCTCGGGTTGGGGCATGACCCGGTCAAGCATTCTGCCGAGGCGGCCGGACGACCAGGTGAGGGATTGATAGAGGCGCAGCATGGAGCGCGCCCACACGGTGTAGATCGCGGGCGCTCGGAGCCCTCGGGCGAGGCGGAACATGCGATGGCTCCAGCGGGCGATCGCGTGGCGCATCCGGTAGACGAGCTTTCGGCGGAGCGGGAGCGCGGCGCTGGGCTGGACGCGTTTGCGAGGGGTGACGCCGCGCCCCCGCCACGTGAGGCGATAGGCGAGCCCGTCGCGCCGATGTCTGAGGCCTGCTGCCTGCGTCTGCGCGATGAAATCGGCGTCGACGGGCCTCAGCTCCAGCCGCCCATCTGACCGCGCGCGCTCGACCATATCGGCTAGCTGCTTTGACCGCACGACCATCACGTTGGTGCCGCGCCCGTCGCTCGAATAAGGCTCGACCCAGGCGTCGCCGAAGCTGACGTCGGCGGTCTCGCCGACGACGTCGTCGCACCAGTCGCACGCCGGGTTCTGGAGGAAGCCCGCGCCCCAATCGCCGTCGGCGAGGTGCCACCAGTCCTGGGCGGCGCTCGAGCCGTCGTCGAGCTCGAGATGAGCGCGGTACCAGTTGGCCGGGCGCCTTTCGTCCTTGATCCGATAATCGATCGCGCGGACGCGGCGGATGTCGGCGCCGAGCTGGAGCGCGAAGCTTTCGACCATCGCCGCGCTCTTCATGTGACCGCAGAACAGACCGAGGGTGTGGGTGACGCGCTCGCGGATGACCGGGTCGACGCGGCGTAGCAGGTGGATCGCCTTGATGAAGCAGGGCACGCCCACGACGGCGTAGCGGCCTGGCACCTGGCGGATTTCGCGGAGCACCGACGTGAGCTCGACCGGATAGTAGCGCGACTTCGCGCCCCGGCTCAGCTCGTCGAGCGAGTGCGAGATCCGGTAGCCGAAGAAGCGGCCGTCCTTCTGCGGCTCGGCGGGCGCGACATGGGCGACGCCGTCGACCGCGCCGGTGCGCAGGAGCTCGGCGGCGACCCAGCTGGTGAGCCCGCCCGAGCTTCCATTGCGGCGGAATGGGTCTTCGAGCGCATGGCCGACGTAGGCGGCTTCGAAGCGGCCGATGCGGGGGTCGGCTGCCGACGCACTCGGAAAGCGTTCGGCGGCGATTTGGTCCTCGTTCGCGGCCGCGGGGGAGAAGGGGCATTGATTCGCGAATTGCTCGGCCGGCGGTTCTGCGCGGTCGTCGGGCTTGAGGAAGCCGTCGCGGTCCCAGCGCATCTGCGCCGCGCAGCTGCCGCAGCCAATGCACAAGTCCGAGCGGACGATCTCTTGCCGGCTGACAAGGCGATCCGCCCGGGCGTGGCTCGGATTAGTCCAGTGCCGCATCGAGATAGGCGTTGGAGCGCGCGCGGGCTCGCTCGATGTTCGCTCCGACCTCGGGCAGAACCGGCGTGTGGAGGAGGTCGGCAAGCTCACTGATCTGGATGTCTTCGGCGATCAGGCGGTGCTGCGCGCCCAGCGTTGCTGCGAGGTCGGGGATCTTGATGGAGCGATAATCGCTGGGCGCCGACGCCCACGGTTTGCCGTTCAGAAGCGCGAACACGCAGCCGTGGAAGAAATTGGTGATCACCGCCTCGGCGCCGGACATCAGCCGAGCGAAATCGTGCGGATCGGCCGCGATGCGCTGCTCATCGGCGAAGTCGTTCGAATAGCCGACGCTAACCAGCCTGATACCGCGGCGGTCCGCCCAGCCGCGCGCCTTGTGCTTGAGCCATTCGGGGAACAGGTGGCCGTAGACGAGCGCATAGCTACCGTCGCGGGCCGACTGCTTCGGGATCACCTTGGGGAACTGCAGGCACGGATCGAGCACAATCTCCGGTTCGCGGCTCGTGCCGTTGCGCACCAGATGCCAGCTGTTCTCGTCGCGGACGGAAATGGCCGAGAAGCGACCGAGCTTTGCCGCCCATTCGCCGTCGATACCGTCCCACGCGCTGTGATTGCCGAAGCTCGCTGCATAGGAGACCAGGCGATCGGCCTTCAGGCCCTCGCCGAAGAAGATCGGTCTGCTTCCGTACCAGGGGTGTCGGAAGTTCCACACCTCGTCGCTTCCGACGACGATCGCGTCATATTGCGCGGGGACCTGCGGTTCGTGCAGCGAGAAGCGCTTCGACAGCGGGAGCTGGGCGATTGCGCGGACGAAGCGGCGGGTCTTCTCGGCATAATGCTTGAGCTGGTGGCGCGGCGTGCGTTCGGGAAGCGCGGGCTGAAGCGCGCAGCGCACTTCGGCGCGGCGAATGCATTTGCAGTCGTGGTCGAGGAGCTCGACTTCGTGGCCGCGTGCCTTGAGGCCTTCGGCGAGGCAGCGCGCCTGCCAATAGGACCCATAGTTGATGCACTTATGAAAGGTGAGAATTCCGAGCTTTTTCCTCCGTGCAGCCATGCATGGAGAATTCGCGCCGGTTGCCCCGGTTCCGGTACCTTAACCTCGATCAGGAACCTGCACTGACGCTACAGGCACGCCTCCAGGTACGGCTGGTCGAAGCCGTACTGTTTGGCCTTTTCGAGCGTGTAGGGGCGAAGCCCCATCGAGCGATATTCGCCGATGATCTTCCCGTCCGCCGTCTCGTCGAGATATTCGAACTTGAACAGCTCCTGCGTGACGATCACGTCGCCTTCCATTCCGATCACCTCGGTGATGTTCGTGGTGCGGCGGGACCCGTCCCGGAGGCGCTTCACCTGGACGATGAGGTCGACCGAATCGGCGATCTGCCGGCTGATCGCCTCCTTCGGGATCTTGATGTCGCTCATCATCACCATGTTCTCCATACGCGCGAGGCATTCGCGCGGGGAGTTGGAGTGGAGCGTGGCCATCGAGCCGTCGTGGCCGGTGTTCATCGCCGCCAAGAGGTCGAAGCACTCCTGGCCGCGAATTTCGCCGAGGATGATCCGGTCAGGACGCATACGCAAAGCGTTGATGACGAGGTCGCGGATGGTGATCGCGCCCTGTCCCTCGAGGTTGGCCGGACGTGTTTCGAGCGGCAGCCAGTGCGGCTGCTGCAAGCGAAGCTCGGCCGCGTCTTCGATCGTAATCACGCGCTCGCCCGGGTCGATCATTTTCGACAAAGCGTTGAGCATCGTCGTCTTACCCGAACCGGTGCCGCCCGAGATGATGACGTTCATCCGGCTGGCGCCGGCGATCTTCAGAACCGTCGCCATCTTGTCCGACATCGAGCCGAAGCCCTTCATCATGTCGAGCGTGATCGGCTTTTCGGAGAATTTACGAATCGAGATGGCGGTGCCGCGGAGCGAGAGCGGCGGAATGATGACGTTGACGCGGCTGCCGTCCTGGAGGCGCGCGTCGCAGAGCGGCGTGGTCTGGTCGATCCGGCGCCCGACCTTGTTCACGATCCGCTGGGCGATCTGGAACAAATGCTCCTCGTCGCGGAACTGGATCTGGGCGAGCTCGAGCTTGCCCTTGCGTTCGACGTAGGTCTGGTCGGGGCCGTTCACCATGATGTCGCTGACTGCAGGGTCGGCGAGCAACTCTTCGAGCGGCCCAAGGCCCAGGAGCTCGTCGACGAGCACCTTCTCGAGGGCGAACTGCTCACGGCGATTGAGCGTGATCTTCAGCTCGGCCAGCACTTCCGATATGATCGGTCGAAATTCCTCCGCGAGCTCGTCCTTGTTGAGCGTTGCCGCAGCTTCCGGGTCGACACGTTCGAGAAGGCGCGGAAGCACCTGTTCCTTGATCCGGTGTACCGAGGCCTCGAAGCCTTCACTCTTGCTGCTGCCCTGCTCGCCGCTGGCGTTCTGACGCGCGGTCAAGCGGTCCATCGCGCCGAGCTGGGCGGCGCCGCTGTCGGCAACAGGAGCATCGACGGGCGGCGTGAGCTCGTCGATCGGAGGAAATTGATCGCCGCCGTCGGGCGGCTCGGAGGACTGCAGCGGCGCTCCTGAAGCTCCGCTCTTCATCGGCTTGGCGACGCCGAAAGCAGGCCGTGCGCCAGTCATTCCCCCACGCTTGCCGAATGCGCTCATGCTTTAACCTGCGCTTGTTCCTGCCGATTGAGCGACGGTGAATAGGATCGAAACTTTTAGAAAAAGCTAATTCCTGGGGGGCCCCGCGCGCCTCGACGCAAGCTTGCGGAGGGCGGTTTCTCACGCTTTGTTTAGTCATCGCCCCTATGAGGGCGGCGGAACGGGGGGTGGAAGCGCGTGACCGAGGTGGCGGCCTGGAAAAGGCGGACAATCGCCTGCGCGCTCGTTCTCCTGCTCCTCACGGTCTGGGCGGCGAGACAGACGGCGCGGCCGACTGCGCTCTACCTCGTGCAGACGCAGGACCTGCCGGTGCTTTTTCTTGCCTCGGCGGGGATGCTGATCGCGGCTTTCTGGCAACCGCGTTGGCGATTGCCCGAGCGCATGCCCGCAGCTTGGGTGCTGCTGATTGCCGGATTCGCGCTCACGGCGCTGCTTGCCTGGGGCACCTACGCCCTGATGGGCAATTTCCCGCTCTCGCGCGACGAGCACATGGTCATCTTCGACATGGCCGTCTTCGACAGCGGACGGCTTGCGACTCCCATCGCTCCGCAGTGGCGGCCCTATGCGCTGGCGCTGGTCCCCGATTTCCTTCTCAACGCCAGGGATCCAGTCGGGTTCGTTTCGGCCTACCTTCCGATGAACGCGGTGTTGCGGCTCGCTTTTTCCAAGATCGCGGATCCTGCCTGGTACAATCCGCTGCTCGTGCTGCTCGGCGGAGCGGCATTGTTCGACGTGGCCCGGCGGGAGTTCGGACGCGATAGTCGCGCCATCTGGGCTGCGATCCTGGTCTACGCGCTGTCGGCGCAGGTGCTGGTCAATGCGATGACGGTCTTTTCGATGACCGGCCACCTGGCGCTGAACCTCGTCTGGCTCGCGGCTTTCCTTCGCGGCGGCAAGCTGTGGACCTCGGTAGCGATTGCGGTGGGGTTCGTCGCCACGGGCCTGCACCAGCTGATCTTCCACCCTTTTTTCGTCGCGCCGTTCCTCCTGTGGAAGCTCCGCGACGGGGAGTGGAAGCTGGTTCTCACCTATGCCGTCGCTTACGCTGCGATCGTCCTGTGGTGGTTCTATTATCCGTTGCTGGTCTCTGCCCAGGTCGCACAATCGATCGGCCATGCCTCGGAGGACAACCTCCTTACGAAACGGCTCATCCCGCTGCTGCTCAACCGCGATCCGCGCACGGTCCCCGTCACCATTCTCAACCTGATGCGCTTTATCGCGTGGCAGAATCTGGCCTTGTGGCCGCTCCTGATCGCAGCCGTGCCGCTCGCGGTGCGCGAGCGCGGACTTCCGCGCGCGATGCTCCTCGGGATCGTGACGTGGATCGTCTTCCTCGCGCTCATTCTGCCGGAGCAGGGGCGCGGCTGGGGCTATCGTTATCTCGATGGCTATGAGGGAAGTTTCGCGCTTCTGGGCGGCTTCGGCTTTCGCGAGCTTGAGCAGCGGATGCGCAGGCAGGCAGACGGGATCGTCATTTTGCTCAGCGGTGCAACGCTGATGGCGGCAATTCCGGTGCTGTTCGCCACGACATACCGGTTCATGCAGCCGCACCTGGCCATGCAGCGCATGATCGCGGCCCAGCGAACGCCGTTCGTCGTCATCGACGATAGCCCGACGTTGTCCTTCGACGGACGCTGGAGGGATACGGCGCAGGACCATGTCCGCAACCTGCCCGACCTCTCGAACCGGCCGCTTCGCTTTTCGGGATCGGACCTGACGCCCGCGCTACTCGTCCAACTGTGCCGGCGAGGGCCGGTGACGGTCATCACGAGGGCCGACATGCACAGGGTAGGATTCCTGCTCAACGTGCAGGAGCGCAATCCCGACTTTGAACGGATGGTCGCGACCGCCGAAATGCAAGCGCCCGGATGCATACGCTCACTCGCGTCGCCGGCGTAAGCGGTTCGTTAACCATGTTGCGGCACGTCTGCGGAATGAACAGCGCGCCGAGACCTGACCGCCAGCGGATTGCCGATCTGATCGTCAGCCGTCTCGAGCCGCACATCCAGGCGCTGGCCGCCGAGTTCCAGCAGCCGGGACAAATCCGGTCATGCCAGATTCTCGACCTGCTGCCGCCGGAGCTTGCGTACGAGATCCACGACCGTTTCCCGCCGTCGGACCGGATGATGCTGAAGCGCTCGATCAAGGAAAACAAGCATGTCGCCGCGCAGATGGATGCGTTCGATCCGCTGCTCGAAGAAGCGGTTTACGCGTTCCAGGATCCGCGGGTGGTGGAGCAGATCGCACGGATCACCGGACTGACGACGCTGGAGCCGGACGTCGATCTTTACGCCGGCGGGATCAGCGCAATGTCGAAGGGTGCCTATCTTCGCCCGCATCTCGACAACTCTCACGACAAGAAACGCGAGCGCTATCGCGTGCTCAACCTGCTCTATTACGTGACGCCGGATTGGGAGGAGAGCTTCGGCGGGTCGCTGCAGCTGTGGGACGAAGGGCCACGCGGCGCTCCTCGGACATTCCCGAGCCTTTTCAACAGCCTCGTGATCATGCTCACCAACAAGGGGTCATGGCACTCGGTCAACGAGGTCCGGCACGACGGCCGCCGGTGCTGCGTCTCGAACTATTATTTTTCCAGGCGCTCGCCGGACGAAGCCGATTATTTCCACGCGACCTCCTTCAGGGGTGAGCCGGGGCAGGTCTCGGCCGAC
The DNA here is from genome assembly GCA_013361785.1 of Sphingomonas sp. Taxonomy (GTDB): domain Bacteria; phylum Pseudomonadota; class Alphaproteobacteria; order Sphingomonadales; family Sphingomonadaceae; genus Sphingomicrobium. The sequence continues at coordinate 14,682 of JABFXK010000100.1, read as the reverse complement.
CTCGTGATGCGCGCAGATAATGCGCTCCGCACCGCGGCACTGAAGCTGCTCGGCGACAAGATTTATGTGAACCCGCATGTCTACAATCGCGACAGCTGAGCGCGCGGCGCCGCTGCGGTACGAAACGCTCGAGCGGCTGGCCGTGCCGCGGCCGGTCGAGCGGGTGAGCTTCATTGCCGGCCTGTGCCGCGGAAAGACCGTGCTCGATATCGGCTGCCTCGACGAAACGGCACTAGCCAAGCAGGAAACAGAGGAATGGCTCCATCGGCGCATCGCCGCCGAGGCCCGCGAAGTGATCGGAATCGACAGCTCCGACCGGCTGACGAAGCAAGACATCGTTACGGGACGCAACAGCCGCATCATCAAGGGCGACGGGACGGACCCGAAGCTGCGCAAGTCGATCCGCGACAAGATCGACGTGATCGTCGCCGGCGAGTTCATCGAGCATTTGGAGAACCCGCTCGCCTTCCTGCGCCGCATGCGGGAACTATTTCCGGGGCGGGAGCTGATCCTCTCCACTCCGAACGGCGCCTCATTCGCCAATGCACTGCTGGGGACGGTCGGCCGCGAAGCCCAGCATCGCGATCACCTGCTCACGTCGACATACAAGACGTTGAGCACGCTCTGCTCGCGCGCCGGCTGCCGCAGCTGGGAGATCGTCCCGTACCGCTTCTACGCGACCGAGATGCTGCTCGAGAGTTCGGGGGCGAAGAAGGCGGCTGTTCTGCTGGTCGAGCGGGTGGTTCGCCCCGTCGAGCGGCTCTTCCCGCTACGCAGCTTCGGGTACGTCGTCCGAATCCAGCTCTGAGGCCGGGCCGCCAGCTCGGCGGTGAGAGATGGCCCATTTCGCCATTACATAATTGTAGATCGTCATCGCCACGGTCGCGAGCGGTGCGGCCACCAGCATGGGCAGCTGCAGAGCGCCCCGGAACAGCCACACGGCGAAGCTCGCGACGATCAGGCTGGAGACCGAGCCGCCAATAAACCGCCCGAAAGCCTGCCACGACATCGGCGATCGGAAGGTCCACAGCGCGTGCGCCATGTAAGCTGCGGGAAGGACGAGCACGAACGTCAGCAGGATCGACACCGCATAGTGCAGGCCTGCGAAGTCGCCGCCGATCAGAATCACATTGTTGAGCAATGCGCAAAGCCCGCCGACGACGAGGTAGCGGCTCGGTTGGTGCAATGCTGAGGGAAGCTTCAGCACGAGAAGAGGATCGCGTAGTTGTTGCGCCACGGACGGATCCGTTCTTCGCCGACAGGCTGCAGCTTCGGCACGTGGCGAGTCACCAGACTCTTCGCCTCGGCCGGGCTGAGGTGAGCGACGCGGTCGCCGGTCAGCCAGCGGTCGCCGCCGTGACATAGCCAATGAATGGGGGTCGCCGAGCTGCTCCAGTCCTTGAGCACGAAACGCCCGCCTGGAGCGAGCGCTTGGCCTATCGCGTCGAGAACTCCAGCACGAAGCTCGGCGGGGATGTGGTGAATGACATCGGAGAGGACGATCAGGTCGAACGCGCCAGGCTGTTCGGCGGCGATCGCTTGCACCGTGGCCTGGCGGAACTCCACACCGTCGATGCGTCCCTGGTACATCCTGCCCGTTCTCGGCGTGATGTCGATTGCGAGGACTTGCGCATCCGGGAAGGTCGCGGCGAGGATTTCGGTCACGGCGCCTTCGCCGCAGCCCACCTCGAGGATTCGCCGCGGCTTCGCCGCCCACTTGCCGATCATCGCGCCATAGTCTTCGAGGGACATGAAGAGGCCGCGATAGAGGTCGGAGATCAACCGTTCGTGACGGCCGAACATGCGCCTGACGCTCGCGCCAACGCTCATGATCAGAAGCTCCCCGCGAGACGCGCGCGCAAGCGTGGCAGGGCGCGCTCGATCACGCGAGAATCGCGTGTGTAGGCGAAGGCTTGCGCGGGGCCGAGCGACAGTACTTCGCCGATCGCACGAAGAAGTGCGCCGGCGCTTCCCGCGGATGCCTGGGCGAGCGCGCAATTGACCGCGATCGAGGCGCTCGCGCGGCGGCGAATGCGCGGCAGCTCGGACGCGGGCACGAGGTGGCTGTGGCGGTCGAACACCTGCTGCATCTGATGGCGGAAGTCCGGCCGTTCGCGGCTTCCCGATACGGTCAGCGAGCTGCCGTGCACCCGAAACGCGGTCGACGGCGTGTTCGTGTAGAAGACAGCGCCGCGCGCGAGGAGCTTCAGGTAGAGGTCCCAGTCCGCCGTGTACCAGAGCGCCTCGTCCATTCCGCCGCAGTCGAGCCATGCGCGCCTGCTGATGATCGGCGCGGGAATGGCGACGAAGTTCTGGACCAGCAGCCGCTCGGCGACCCAGCGGCCGTCAAGCAGCTGGTCGGCGGGAAGCGGACAACGCCACAGGCCGAGCCTGCGGCCGTGCTCATCGACGATGCGCGAGGGGTTCAGGAGCAGCGCTGCGTCTGGCGCGGCGATGATCGCCTCGCGTGCGGCCGCGGTTCGCTGGGGCTCCCACAGATCGTCCTGGTGAAGCATCGCGACATGAGCGGCTGAGGCGCGTTCCACCGCCAGGTTGGTCTTGGCCGGCCAGGAGGTGACCTCCGGGACGTGCTCGTAGCGGATGTTCAGCCGGTCGGCGAAGCGCGACACGATCTGCGTGCAGGCATCGCCCGGCGTCGAATCGAGGATGATGAGCTCCACGCCCGTACAATCCTGGGCGGCGAGGCTTTCGAGGGTGAATGGAAGCCAACGCTCGCCCTGATGGACGGGCATGGCGACGCTGAGCCACGGCGCCTCAGGCTGCGATCGCGACGTCATCGCTGGATTTCGCGCTTTCATCGGAGACCGTCATGAACCGGGCTTCGTTGCCGCCGACGATCGCGAGGAGGAAGCCGCCGAGAACGTTCTGGAAACCGAGCGTCAGGCATAATGTGCCGACGACCGCCGGAACCACGCTGTAGGTCGCCGCGAAATCGCGCAGCTGCCACATCCGCAGCACGAACCCGAGGACGCCGAGACCGCCGGCGATGAGAAGACCGCCGCTGACGAGCATCGATTCGAGCGAAAACAGGCGCGCGAGCTGGCGAGTGAAAGGATTGGGCAGACGATAGCCCGCCCGCACTCCGTAAAGGTTGCCTGCCGCGGCAAGGATTCCGGCCATGTGGCTGAGTCCGAGCAGGCCCGCGGCAAGAATCGCCCAGTAATTGCCGACCGCGGGGAAGGCGCCGGGCACGAGCTGGTGGGTGACAGCCGCGAACAGCAGCGCCAGCGAAATCAACGAGCCCACGACTGCCGGAACGCCGAACACCCAGCTTGGCGACAGCATGAACAAATATCGCAGGTGCCTCCAGCCGTCGCGCCAGGGGCGAAGATGCGGCGCCCGGTCGCGGAGATCGGGGAGGAGCTTCACCGGAGTCTCGGCGATGCGGAGGCGCCTCAGCGCCGCCTTGATCACCATCTCGCTCGCGAATTCCATGCCCGCGCCGCTGAGGCCGAGGGCGAGAAATGAATCTTTCCGGATCGCGCGGAGACCGGAATGGGCGTCGCTGATCCCCGGGCGGAAGAACAGGTTGAGGATTCCGGTGAGCACCGGGTTGCCGATGTACCGGTTCTTCCACGGCATCGCGCCGGGGGCAATCCCGCCCTTGAAGCGCGAGCCCATGCACAACTCGGCGCCGCCTTCGAGCTCGCCGATCATCGCGACTCCGTCGGTGAAGTCGTAGCTTCCGTCGGCATCACCCATCAGGATGTACTTGCCGCGCGCCGCGTGTCCGCCGCCGATCAGCGCCGCGCCATAGCCCCGTTCAGAGACATCGACGACGCGTGCGCCAAGGCCGGTCGCAAGCATCTGGCTGCCGTCGGTCGAGCCGTTGTCCGCGATGACGATCTCACCGGCGAGGCCATATTCGTCGCCGATTCGCCGAAGCGCTTCGCGGGCGTTCATGATGCAATGCGGCAGGCACTGCGCCTCGTTAAGGCAGGGCATGACGATCGTGACATCGACGCGCTCCTCGCGCGTTTCAGCCCTGCTTTCCGCAAACTGTCTCGCCGCCTGCTGGCGCACTCCGTCCCCCCTCGTTTCCGGCGAGGGTTAGGTGCGAGCGTCTAAGGAAGTGTTAATTATGTTTCGAAAGATTTCGGCAGTCCGTCCACACCTGCATTGACGCGGCGGCGGGGTTCCGGCTTCAACGTGCTGGGGGGAAGGCGCGGCGTGGATCGTCCGAAGGTCGGAAAGCCTGGACTGGAGCTGCGCGCCGTCGCCTTGCCGCTCGCCTGCGTTCTCATCGCATTCGGCTTGTCGGCGGCGTTCACCGCGCCGGGGTTCATTCCACGCTATTACGTGCTTCACCAGGACGGGTTCGTGGTCGCCGGATTGGCCGCGTTGCTGCTCCTGTTCTGCGTGCCGGGCTTGGCCGCCGCAGTGCCGCGGCTGCCGCAGGTGACGCTCACGATGCGAACGGTGCTGATCGGCGCGGTACTCGTGGCATTGTTGCTCTGGGCGGCGACTTACTGGCTGTTCCGGGATTACCCGTTGTCGCGCGACGAACAGATGGTCGTCTTCGACATGCAGATCTTCCGACATGGCGAGCTCGCCGCTCCGCTCGCGCCCGAGTGGCGGCACTATGCCAACGCGCTGACCCCGGCCTTCCTGCTCCCGCTGCCCGACAATGCGGCGTGGGTCTCTTCGTACATGCCGGTCAACGCGATATTCCGTACGCTAGGCGGCCTGATCGATCCGGCGCTGACGGGGCCGGTGCTCGCCGCCATTGGCGCAGTCGCGACGTTCGATTGCGCTCGGCGCCTGTTCCCCGAGCAGCGGGGTGCGCAGGGAATCGCGCTGCTGATCTATGCGACTTCGGCTCAGGTGCTGGTCACGGCGATGACGCCTTACGCGATGACTGGGCACCTGGCGCTCAACATGATGTGGCTGGCGCTATACCTCCGCGGGAGCCGGTGGGCGCACGCAGCCGCGATGGCGATCGGATTCCTGGCGATCGGGCTTCACCAGGTGGTTTTCCATCCTTTGTTCGCACTGCCCTTCATCGAGCATCTGCGACGCCGCGGAGAGTGGCGGACGGCCCTGGCGTATGTCGTCAGTTATTCGATCTTCGGACTGTTCTGGATTTCCTGGCCGCACCTTGTCGCCATGTCGGCGGGGCTAAGCTCGTTTTCGGGCGCGAGCACTTTCATCGGCAGGGCGCTCCCGCTACTAACGAGCCACGAGCCGCAGACGATCGCGCTGATGATCGCCAACCTGCTGCGGTTCGTGACATGGGAAAATCTCGCGCTCCTGCCGCTGATGCTCCTGGCATGGCCGGCGGTGCGGCGTGGCGACGGGATTGCAGCGCCGCTGCTCGGCGGCGTGATTCTGACGATTGCCGCGATGGCGTTCATTCTTCCTTACCAGGCGATGGGCTGGGGCTATCGCTATCTCCACGGCCTGATCGGCAGCTGCGCACTGCTCGCCGGCTATGGCTGGCGCGAGGCGGCGGAGCGGCGCGGCGTGCGCGCGTTCGTGACTGCCGCGACGGCGGTCACGGTCCTCGGCTGCATTCCCTTCCTGACCTGGCAGGCGACGGCATTCGTTCGGCCCTATGCGCGCGTCAATCAGATGATCGACGCGGTCGGCGCGGATATGGTGGTGGTGAACAGCTACGGGCCTGCGTTTCGCATCGACGAAGTTCGGAACCATCCGGACCTCAGCAATCGGCCGCTTCGGTTCGCGGCGAACAAGCTCACCCCGGCGGATATCGCCCTGCTTTGCAGCCGCGGCACCGTCGCCTTCGTGGATGTCGCGCAGATGCAGGCGCTCGGGCTCGGATTCGGCGATGTTCCCGATCCGGCTCCGTTCAATGCGCTTCGCGACGCGGCGCCGGAGCGCTGCCGCCGCTGACAAAGCGCGGGTCGGTCCCGAACAGTCGCGCGATAAAGCGGCTGAAGGCCATGAAGCGCTCGCCTTGCGCGGTCAGGCGGACCTTGCCGTCGGGCGAGACGGTGATGTTGCCCGACCTGCGTTGCTCGTCGATGCGGCGATCGATCGCGCCCATCTTGACGACATAGCCGTCGATGAACGCGCGTTGCAGCTCGGCCGAGCTCATCTGCCGCTGCTCGATCGTGGAGAGCAGATAGACGCTGACAGAGCGGTCGACGGTGACCGGCAGCAGAACGAGGAAGCAGATGTTGAAGCTCAGCGACAGCGCAGCGGCGGCGATCGGAAGCGAGCTGTCGCCGGTGCGCCGGGCGGCCCAGATCGCGAGAAGACCGACGAGAATGGCGGTGACAATCGCAAGCGCGACGCCGCGGTAGAAGAGGATCGTCATCGAGCTTCCGACGCCGACCCAGAAGAGCAGGACGTAGATAGCGAAGCCGAGCACGGTGAGCCCGGCCAGGATCAGGATCTGGCGGAGGACGGTCATTGCAGCTTCTCCAGCAGCATCACGCAGCTGTGGGCGGAGCGGTACTGGCACGTCCAGCCGCTCGGCGGGCCGTCGTTCGCGCGCCAAAGCGGGTCGACACTGGTCAGGAGAAAGCCGCCTACACTTGCCGCCGCCGCGCGCTCGTGAAGCTCCGCGGCGGGCATCGGCCGGTCGAAGATAGGGGTGAGAAGGGCGACGCGCGACTGCACCGCCGGCTCCGCCGCCCCGAACAGGCGGGCGTCGCCGTCGGCGACCGCGACGGGCCGGTCGCTGTAGAGGCCGAAATCCATTGCGCGCGGTCCGGCGGCGGGATTGTGCTGGACCACCACCGAAGCGGACACGCTCCGGTCGACCCACTGATAGGCACCGCGTGAGTCATAATCGGCGGCGGGGTGCGCATTGACGAAGCCGGCTGAGAACTCGGGACAGCATAGGCGCAGGCCGGCCATGTCCCACACGCTCGCGACCAGACCGAGCGCGAGCGCGGCGCTCCACGCAGGGGAGCGGGTCAGCGGCTCGCGGCGGCTGGCGAGGACTGACGCAGTCCAGAGCAGCGCCGGGAGCTGGGCCAGCCAGACGGCGCGCCAGCCGAAGTCGTTGTACATGATCGACGAGCGAAGGAAGGTGACGAGAAGCAGCGCGACGGGGGCCGAGACCAGCAGCAAGCGGCCGATCGGCGTGGCGCGGCTCTCGGCAAGGCGGCCGCGCATCAGGAAGGCGAGCGCACCGAGCGCGAAGACGCCAAACTCGATCAGGTAACCGCCGGGGAGGACGGCGAGGTGGGCAATCCACTCGTAGACGCCGTGCGGCAGGACGCGCACCGGCCCCACGGGGCGGACGAAGAAGGCGAGGGGCGGGCCCGAGGGCGCGCGTCCGGCGCGGATGTCGGCGATCTGCGGAAGCGACACGAGGAGTGCGACGACGCCGCTCAGCGGAAGCGCCCAGATATTCGCGGTGCCGAGCTTCGCGCGCTCCCACAGCCACCAGATGGCGAGCGCGGGCGCGGCGCCGACCACGATCCAGACCGAGCAGCCGAACGCAGTCGCGAAGGCGAAGCCCCCGGCGAGGGCTCGGAGCGGCAGGCTCGCGCGCTCGCCGGTCGAAAGCAGCAGCGCGCCGGCGAAGACCGCCATCACGGCCGTCATGTGGTGCGGCTCGAACAGGATCGAGCTCAGGGTCCAGCGGATCTCCTCGCTCCACCAGTCGAGGTCCGACATCAGGCGGCCGTACTGGAACCACATCCACAGGCCCGGAAGCAGATCGAAGCCGGACAGGCAGCAGAGGAACAACAGCACCCCGACGAAGCGGCGGCGCGCGTCGCTGGGGATCAGCGCCGCCTCCTGCGCCACCAGCAGCAGCATCGCCGGAAAGGCGATCAGTGTGGCGAAGCTCGCGGCAGCGAAGGCGGCCCGGCTGTCGACGATAGCGGCCGCCATCCAGTGGATCAGCGCCGGAGCGATGTAGAAGTAATAATAATATCCGCTCGGCCCCGCTCGCGCGAAAAAGGGGTCGTGAAGCGGAATGCCGTGCTGCGCGAGCGAACCGACGACGGCGGCGTGCTTCACGGTGTCGACGACATATTGGGACTGGTAGAGGCGTCCGTTCCAGTCGAAGTCGACGTTCGCCCACGCGGTCGCGACCCAGGCGAAAGCGATCGCCGCCCACCATCGGCCAGGCACCCAGCGGGCGGTGTCGAACGCCGCGCGGCCGCCGAAGCCAGCAAGGCCGAGGTGGAGGACGAGCATCGCTCCGAAACCGAGCCAGCGGACCAGAAGCGCATCCAGCGCCGGGAGCAGGACGGGACCGAGCAACAGTCCCCAACAGGTGCGGTTCGCGCCTTCATTTCGGATCACCCGGGCGCGGGCGAGCAGCTCGGCGAGGCCGAAACCGGGGACGAGCATCAGCAGCACCGCGAGCGGCGTGGCCGCGGCGAGGCCGAGCAGATCCTCGAAGAAATAATGCATCAGCGCCGCCGATCCCCTCGGCGGACTGCTACCAACAGCGGTTTAAAAGGCTCTTAACCCTGTTCGCCGGCGCTTTCCGCGAGCACGGTCAGGCCGCGCTCATTCACCTCGGCGAAGCCGCCGGTGACGGGAATGCGCTCGGGCTGCGCACCGGCGCTACGATAGACGGCGATCTCGCCGTTCTTGAGCGTGGTCATGTAGGGAGCGTGGCCGGCCATGATGCCCGACTGGCCCTCGGTCCCGGGGACGACGACCATGTAGACGTCGTCGCTCATCACCTGCCGGTCAGGGGTGACAAGCTCGAAATGCAGATCGGCCATTATTGCTTGCCTTCAATCTTGGCGTCGAACGCCCGCGTCGCCGCCTCGAACTTGTCGCGGCAGCCGGTGTTGCAGAAACCGACGACCTTGCCGCGGTAGAGCGTCAGGCTGTCCGCACTGACCGGGTCTCCCGACCATGGGCAGCGCTCGTTGACGCAATCCTCGAGGCGAAGCTTGTCCGCCATTACGCCTCCTGCGCGAGCTTCTCGGCCTTCGCGACAGCCTCGTCGATCCCGCCGACCATGTAGAAAGCGGCTTCGGGAAGGTGGTCGTACTCGCCGTCGACGACCGCCTTGAACGAGCGGATCGTGTCTTCGAGCTGGACGAACTTGCCGGGGATGCCGGTGAAGACTTCGGCGACGTGGAAGGGCTGCGACAGGAAGCGCTGGATCTTGCGCGCGCGGCTGACGGTCAGCTTATCTTCTTCCGAAAGCTCGTCCATGCCGAGGATGGCGATGATGTCCTGAAGGCTCTTGTACTTCTGGAGCGTCGCCTGGACCGCGCGGGCAGTCTCGTAATGCTCCTGGCCGACGACGCGCGGCTCGAGCACGCGGCTCGTCGAATCAAGCGGATCGACCGCCGGGTAGATGCCGAGCTCGGAGATCGCGCGGCTGAGCACGGTCGTCGCGTCCAAGTGGGCGAACGAGGTCGCCGGCGCCGGGTCGGTCAAGTCGTCGGCGGGGACGTAGATCGCCTGCACCGAGGTGATCGATCCCTTGTTGGTCGAGGTGATCCGCTCCTGAAGCGCGCCCATGTCGGTTGCGAGCGTAGGCTGATAGCCCACGGCCGACGGAATACGGCCCAACAGCGCCGACACTTCCGAGCCCGCCTGGGTGAAGCGGAAGATGTTGTCGACGAAGAAGAGCACGTCCTGCCCTTCTTGGTCGCGGAAATATTCGGCGACGGTGAGGCCGGAGAGGGCGACGCGGGCGCGGGCGCCCGGCGGCTCGTTCATCTGGCCGTAGACCAGCGCGACCTTCGAGCCCTCGGGCGTCGGCTTGCCGTCGGCGTCCTTGGCGATGACGCCGGCATCAAGGAACTCGTGATAGAGGTCGTTGCCCTCGCGCGTGCGCTCGCCGACTCCGGCGAACACCGAGGTGCCGCCGTGGCCCTTGGCGATATTGTTGATCAGCTCCTGGATCAGCACGGTCTTGCCGACCCCGGCGCCGCCGAACAGGCCGATCTTGCCGCCCTTTGCGTAAGGCGCGAGCAGGTCGATGACCTTGATTCCGGTGACGAGGATGCTCGTCTCGGTCGACTGATCGACGAACGGCGGAGCCGAGGCGTGGATTGGCGCGCTGTCCGCGCTTCCGATCGGGCCGAGTTCGTCGATCGGCTCGCCGACGACGTTCATGATGCGGCCGAGCGTCTTCGGACCGACGGGGACGCGGATCTCTGAGCCGGTCGAGCGGACTTCCTGGCCGCGGGTGAGGCCGTCGGTCGAGTCCATCGCGATCGTGCGCACGACATTCTCGCCGAGGTGCTGCGCAACCTCCAGAACGAGGCGGTTGCCGCCATTGTCGGTCTCGAGCGCGGTCAGGATCGGCGGAAGCTCGCCCTCGAACGCGACGTCGACGACGGCGCCGATGACCTGGCTGATGCGGCCGACGAGATTGCTCGGGGACGTTGCGTTGGCAGGGCCGGAGCCCGTGGCGGACGTCGCCGTCTTTTTGGCGCGGGGCTTGGGTTTGGTGTCGGCGGCGGTGGCCATGATTTGCTCTCTTCTTCCTCGCTCAGGAGACACAGGAAACCCACGCGTTGTGCTTCTGCGGGTCTTGGCAAAAGAGAACGCTGGGACGGTGGATGGTGCGGCGACCTCTGGCTGAGGCAACGACTAAATCATATGCGCATTTGCCGTCGTCGCACTTCAGGTTGGATATCGCGACGGGTTGTTCACCATTATCGGCCTTGTCGGGCTGTGGATAACCGAAGTTTCCGAATGACCGAAGTGTTGTCGCCATCTGGTGCTCAGCTGTCAGAACGTCAGCACTCGATGGGCCGGCTGCTTGAGCCTTGCCGCATGCAGAGAGCATGACGAGGCCAATTACGAGAACTCGCATCATAGCGCCTCGGCGCCCGAAATGATTTCGACGAGCTCGGTCGTGATCGCGGCCTGGCGGGTCCGGTTGTACTGGATCGTCAGGCGGTTGATCATGTCGCCGGCGTTGCGCGTCGCATTGTCCATCGCGGTCATCTGCGAGCCATAGAAGCCGGCCTGGTTCTCGAGCAGCGCGCGGTAGATCTGGACCGCGACGTTGCGCGGCAGAAGGTCGGCGAGGATTTCCTCCTCGTCCGGCTCATATTCGACCGCGGCTGGAGCGGCGGCCTTGTGACCGGCAGCCTGCTCGGGCTCCTCGGCGCGCGGCGGCACCGGGATGATCTGATCGACCGTCGGTTCCTGCATGAGGGTCGAGCGGAAGTTCGCGTAGGCGAGGTGGACCACGTCGACCCCGTCGGTGATGTAGCGGTCAACGATGTCCTTCGCGATTTCCTGAGCGACCGCGTAGGTCGGGTTCTTCATCTCGCTGGTGTCGAACTGCGCGATGATCGAGCGCGGGTAGAGGCGCTGGATCACCGGGCGGCCCTTGCGCCCTACGATGTAGAACAGGACAGTCTTGCCGTTCGCAATGAGGTCGTCGGCCTTGCGGCGAGCGGCTCTCACGATGTTGCTGTTGAACGCGCCGGCGAGACCGCGGTCGCTGGTGGCGACAATGATCAGGTGCGTGTCATGCTTGCCCGTGCCGGCGAGGAGCTTGGGAGTCTGCGGCCCGGGCGTGATCTTGGCCGCGAGCGAGCCGACGACGCTGGTCATTCGCTCGGAATAAGGCCGCGCCGCGGTCGCGTTCTGCTGGGCACGGCGAAGCTTCGACGCCGCGACCATGTTCAGCGCCTTGGTGATCTTCTGCGTCGACTTGACCGAGCCGATGCGGATCTTGAGAGCTTTCAGCGACGCCATTTAGGCGAAGGTCTTCCCGAACTCGGTGAGCGCGTCCTTCAGCGCGGCGGCGGTGTCGTCGTCGAGTGCCTTGGTGTCGCGGATCGTCTTCAGGATCTCCGGCTTCTCCGACCGGAGGAAGCTCAGCATCGCGGCTTCGTAGCGGGTGACGTCCTTCACATCGACGCTGTCCAGGAAGCCCTGCGTTCCGGCGTAGATCGAGGTGACCTGCTCCTCGACCGGCATCGGGTTGAACTGCGGCTGCTTGAGCAGCTCGGTCAGGCGAGCGCCGCGCGCGAGCAGCTTCTGGGTCGACGCGTCGAGGTCGGAGCCGAACTGGGCGAAGGCCGCCATCTCGCGGTACTGCGCGAGCTCGAGTTTGATCGAGCCGGCGACCTTCTTCATCGCCTTGGTCTGCGCGGCCGAGCCGACGCGGCTGACCGACAGCCCGACGTTAATCGCGGGCCGGATGCCCTGGTAGAAAAGGTCGGTCTCAAGGAAGATCTGGCCGTCGGTGATCGAGATCACGTTGGTCGGGATGTAGGCCGACACGTCGCCCGCCTGCGTCTCGATGACCGGAAGCGCGGTGAGCGAGCCGTTGCCGTGCTCGTCGTTCATCTTGGCGGCGCGCTCGAGCAGGCGGCTATGGAGATAGAAGACGTCGCCCGGATAGGCTTCGCGGCCCGGCGGGCGGCGCAGCAGCAGCGACATCTGGCGATAGGCGACCGCCTGCTTGGAAAGGTCGTCGTAGACGATCACGGCATGCATGCCGTTGTCGCGGAAATATTCGCCCATCGCGCAGCCGGTGTAGGGCGCGAGGAACTGCAGCGGGGCCGGCTCGGACGCGGTTGCCGCGACGACGATCGAATATTCCATCGCGCCATTCTCTTCGAGGGCGCGGACGATCTGGGCGACGGTCGAGCGCTTCTGCCCGACCGCGACGTAGATGCAGTAGAGCTTGTCCTTCTCGTCGCCGGACTTGTTGACCTCCTTCTGGTTGATGAAGGTGTCGAGCGCGACGGCGGTCTTGCCGGTCTGGCGGTCGCCGATGATCAGCTCGCGCTGGCCGCGGCCGATCGGGACCAGCGCGTCGAGGGCCTTGAGGCCGGTCTGCACCGGCTCGTGCACCGACTTGCGCGGGATGATCCCCGGCGCCTTGACCTCGACTCGGCGTCGCTCGGTGAACTCGATCGGGCCCTTGCCGTCGATCGGATTGCCGAGCGCGTCGACCACGCGGCCGAGCAGGCCCTTGCCGATCGGAACGTCGACGATCGTGCCCGTACGCTTGACGTTGGAGCCTTCCTCGATCTCGGCGTCCGAGCCGAAAATGACGACGCCGACATTGTCGGCCTCGAGGTTAAGGGCCATGCCCTTGGTGCCGTTGTCGAACTCGACCATCTCGCCGGCCTGGACATTGTCGAGGCCGTAGATGCGGGCGATCCCGTCGCCGACCGAAAGCACGGTCCCGACTTCGGAGACCTGCGCTTCGGCGTCGAAGTTCGCGATCTGGTCGCGGATGACGCGGGAGATTTCAGCGGCGCGGATGTCCATGGATTTGCTTAGCCTTTCATCGCCAAAGCGAGTCGGTTGAGTTTGGTGCGGATCGAGGCGTCGATCTGCTGGCTTCCCAGCTTGACGACGATTCCGCCGAGAATGTTCGGATCGACGGTCGCGTCGATGCTGACCTCGCGGCCGGCACGGGTACGGAGCTGCTGCTTGAGTGCGCCGAGCTGGTCGTCGTTCAAGGGCCGCGCCGTAACGACTTCGGCGGTCGTCTCGCCGCGGTGCTCGGCGGCGAGGCGGCGGTAGGCGCGGATCACGTTCCGGAGCTCGCCCTTGCGGCCGTTGCGCGCGAGGACTCCAAGCAAGTTGGCGGTGATCGGGTCGATTCCAAGCTGCGGAGTGAGCGCGGCGAAAGCCTTGCCGGCCTCCTCGCGGGAGACGAGCGGGCTCGTGACGAGCTCGCTGAAGTCCTTCGAATCGAGCAAAGCTGCCCCAAGCGCGTCGAGGCTCTTGCCGACGGATTCGATCTGCCTTTGATCCCGGGCGAGGTCGAACAAAGCCGAGGCGTAGCGCCCTGCTAAGCTGGCCCGAATGCCGCCGGAATTATCCACGCGCGAAAAGCTCCAGAAACGGAATGTTGCCCCATGCGAAAAACGGGGCGTTGCCACGGGCTTAGCCCCGACACGCCCCCATGGGTTGAGCGGCCCCTAGCAAGGGGTCGGCGGGGATGCAACCGCCTGCTTTTCTGTTTGAGCGCAAGCCAGCGGAAGCGCTGGCCCAGGCTCAGCCATAGAACAGCCGCATGACGTACCGAATCGAAGGGCTGGATCCGGCGCCCTATAAGCCGCTCTTCGGACTCTCCGACGACGAGCTCGCTGGGCGCGGGATCGTGCGGATGACCGTGACGGAGAAGCCGAGCTTCCCCTGCCGCGTCAGCCTCATTGACCGAGAAATTGGCGAGCAGGTGCTGCTGCTCAACCACGTCAGCCACGATGTCGCCAACCCCTATCGGGCGAGCCACGCGATTTTCGTGGCGGACGCCGAGCAGGCCGAGTTCGTCGATGAGGTGCCGCCGGTGTTCGGGACTCGCGTGCTGTCGCTTCGGGGATTCGATAGGAACGGCATGATGGCTGCGGCGCTGCTGACGCAGCCTGGCGAGGCGGACGCCGGAATCCGGCAGCTGTTCGACAATCCCGAAGTTGAGACCATCCACGCGCACAATGCGACGCGGGGCTGCTTCTCGGCCAAGATCGAAAGGCACTGACATGGCGAGCCTTGCACCCGCTCCCGAGCAGCGTAGACCGGCCGACATGGCGACCGTCACCCGCCTCGATGCCGACACCGCCTGGGCGGCGTTCATGCGCCGCGACCGGAGCTGGGACGGCCGTGTCATCGGCGCGGTGAAGACGACCGGTATCTACTGCAAGCCGAGCTGCCCGGCGCGGCGACCCAAGCGCGAGCATGTCGTCTTCTATTCCTCCACCAAGGAGGCGAGGGACGCCGGCTTCCGGCCCTGCCTGCGGTGAAAGCCAGACGAACTCGGCCGCGACAGGGAGGCGGTGG
>JABFXK010000166.1 GCA_013361785.1 Sphingomonas sp. | reverse complement strand
GGGCCGCCGGTACTGCCCACTCCCTCGGAATGGAACGAATTCCGTCTTTTTCCCGAAGGTCAGATGAGGCCGGATCTGTTCGCCATCCGCACGATCGCTTTGCCCACGGGGGAAAGGCTGCTGCTCGGCACGACCATCAGCGAGCGCGAGCGAATGCGCGCGTCGCTCGTCGAAGCACTGCTCGGAGCGCTGTTACTCGCGGTCCCGTTGGGATTGATCGGCGGATGGGTCGTTCTCAAGATTGCCGAGCGCCGGGCCCGCGCGATCGGCAATGTTGCGACGCGGATCGCCGGCGGAGATTTCAGCCACCGTCTCGACGAGGAAACGGGCGCCGAGGAATTCGCGATGCTCGCCGCCGCGATCAACGCGATGCTCGAACGGATTGAAGAGCTAGTCGAACAGCTTCGGCTGGTCACGGATTCGCTCGCCCACGACTTGCGCTCTCCGCTGACCCGAATGCGGGCGAATATAGAGCGGGCCGCGAGCGCGGATGCGGACCGGCAGCAACAGGCGATCGAAGCGGTGTCGCTCGACATCGATCGGATGCTGCGGCTGATCTCGGCGACGCTGGAGATCAGCAGTACGGAAGCGGGCGTCGGCAAGCAGCATTTCGAGGAGTTCGACCTCGCCGGCCTGCTTCGCGACATTTGCGAAATCTATAACCCGCTCGCCGAAGAGCGTGGAATGGACATGACGATCGCGGGGCCGCCCAGCCTCACCTACACGGGTAATCGCCAGTCGATCGGGCGAGCAGTCGCCAACCTCGCCGACAATGCGGTCAAATATGGCGGCGGCGCGATCGAGCTCGGTGCGGCGGACGAGGGCGAGTTCATCGGACTTTGGGTGGCGGACGGAGGCCCCGGCATTTCGCCCGATCTGCACGAGCACGCGCTTGGCAAATACCGCCGGCTCGAAGAATCCCGGACGACCGAAGGCAGCGGACTTGGCCTTGCGCTTGCGCGTGCCGTCGCTCGCCTCCACGGCGGCGACATCGAGCTTCAGGACAACCGGCCGGGGCTTCGGGTCATCCTCCGCCTCAAGCGCGAAGCTGCCAATCTTTCCCTTTTGTAACCCGCTGAACGGCGTGAGGTCAGACGCGGAGTCCTAGCCGAATCGCATCGGGTGCGCGGACCGATCCGCAGGTTCCCAATCCCTCCTCGCCACAGCGGGGTCCGCGCAGCCGATGACTAGCGGCGTAACTTCGGGACCAGCTGCTTGAACTTCTCGATTGTGCAGCTTCCGCCCATGCGCGAGCGGATTGCGTCGCGCCCGGCGCAGATCCGATCGTCCTCCGGCTGCAGATAGAAGTCGCCGTAGAAATCGAGAGCAGGGCAATCCTCGTCAAGCTGAGCGCGCATGCGTGCGCGGTTCACCAAAACCATGTCGACCTGTTGCGTGTCAGAAAGAAAAGCGCGCTGGATCGCCGCGATGGGAATGCACTTCGGACCCTTCCGCTCCTCCCACTCGAGACGGGGAAAAGGGCGCGGCAGAAGCGGGACCCGAAGGATCACTTCGTCCTGGACGACGAGCCGGGTGACCGACTGCTCGACGATCGTCGGCTGCGCCGCGAACAGGCCGAGCAGCAGCGGCACGAAGTTGAGGAACGCTCCCGGGATCATCTGCAGCCCACCGCCATTACCGCCGGCTTCGCAGTGAAGCGTTGAATGTTCAATGAACTGCCAAGCGCCACCGGGGAGTAATCCTGCCGGTGCGACTTGCCTAAGAGAGGGAAGGCCAATAGAGGCCGCGTCGACGATTGCCGGCGGGCCAGTAAGAGCGAGGCCGTAAGCCCGTGCCCCAGGAGACGATCCGAAAATGGCGACTGCCGCCCCGAACCAGAACCTGCCGTTGTTCTACAACGCCATCGAGCCGCTGAACTCGACCCAGCATTCAAAAATGAAAGTCCGCGGCCTGCTCAGCATGCCCGCCGTCGGCCGGACTCATGCCATTCCCGTGACCGTGGACGAGTTCACGCTGGTGCAGCGGCACTATCCGATCGTCTTCGCCGTCGGCGAGAATCCTGTGCCGATTGCGCTCATGGGGCTCAATGAAGGCGTCAACGTGTTCCTCGACGAGGAGGGCCGCGCGCTCGAAACCAGCGTCTACATTCCTGCGTATGTCCGCCGCTACCCGTTCCTGCTCGCGCGCCTGCGGCTGGACAGCGACGAGCTTTCGCTGTGCTTCGATCCAACCGCCAACGCCGTCGGCGACTTCGAAGACGGGGAGCCCTTGTTCGACGGCGAAAGTCCAAGCGAGGCGACCCAGGCGATCCTTCAGTTCTGCGAGCAGTTCGAGGCCGCCGGCCAGCGCACCGCCGCCTTCGTCGAGGATCTCGTCAAGGCCGACCTGCTGATGGACGGCGAAGTCGCGATCCAGCCGGAAGGCTTCGAGCAGCCGTTCATCTATCGCGGCTTCCGGATGGTCGACGAGGAAAAGCTCCGCAACCTTCGCGGCGACGAGCTCCGTAGGATGAACCAGAGCGGCCTGCTCGCGCTGATCCACGCCCATCTGTTCTCGCTCAGCGAGATGCGGACGATCTTCGCGCGCCAGATGCAGCAGGGCAAAGCCCCGCAGCAGGCGCCGCAGCCGGTGCCGGCGGAGGTCTAGAATATGAGGTGCTCAGCCATTCCCCTGGAATGGCCTGCGCGGCTCATTCAGCGGCAGTAGCGAACTGGCGGCCGAGGAGCGCTTCGCCTAGCTCCAGCGCTAGCGTGTCGATGAATGCGGCCGTGCGGTCGAAGCCGGGGCCGGGCTCGCGTAAGCCTTCGTCGAGATAGCAGCGTCGGTCGACCTCGAGCTGGAGCGCGTGGACGCCGCGCGCGGGCCAGGCGTGGCGGTCGATCACATGGCCGCCGGCGAACGGATCATTGAGGCCCGCATCGAAGCCGCAGCGGCAGGCGATGTCGATCGCTTCGCGGCTCACCCAGTCGTCGGCGGTGCGACCGCGGCCGTCGCCGAAAATGATTGGCGGAGTCCCACCCGGCGGCGGCGGCATCGAATGGCAGTCGATCAGTAGTGCGCAGCCGAACCGATCGACCAGCAGCCTGAGCTGGTGCTCGATCGCCTGGTGGTAGGGCCGGTGCGCCTGGTCGAGCCGCTCGTCGAGCTGGACGGGCGTGATCGGACGGCGCCAGAGGAAGCCGTGCGCTTGCGTGCGCGAGGGGATGATGCCGAGCCCGCCGCGGGCGCGCGCCGTCACCCGTCCGCGCCGGGCGCCGTCGATCACCGAGGGATCGATGTCGTCCTCCGACCGGTTGCAGTCGACCGCCGCCCGAGGAGCCCGCGCGATGACCGCGCCGCAGCCTCGCTGGAGCGCTCGCCACACCAGCCGGTCTACCAGGGGATCTTCGAGGCTGGAGAGCGCCGGGTGCCCGGCCGAGGCGCTGTCGACCAGCCAGTCGGGATAATCGCGGCCCGAGTGCGGCACGGACAGGAGCACCGGGAGCGGGCCCCGCGCTTCATGGACGATGGGTGAGGAAAGCGGCGTCATGATGAGGGTTAAATTTTGTGCCAGACTAGGACTCCCGCTGAGCCCCTGCAACGCACGAGTGCGTTAATCGCTTCTGGCAAATTGGAATTGGGCAGAGCATAAGATGGCAATGGCGAGAATCCTCCTGGCCGAAGACGACACGTCGATGCGCGAATATCTGCAGCGCGCATTGCAGCGCGTCGGCTATGAGGTCGAGGCGGTCGGCTGCGGGACCGAAGCCATGCCCTTGCTCGAAAGCGAGCGCTTCGACCTGCTCCTGACCGACATCGTCATGCCGGAGATGGATGGGATCGAGCTCGCGCAGAAGGCGAGCGCGATCTATCCCTCGATCCGCGTGATGTTCATCACCGGATTTGCGGCGGTCGCGCTCCAGGGAGGGCGAACGGCGCCGGAAGCCAAGCTCCTGTCGAAGCCGTTCCACCTGAAAGACCTCGTGATGGAGGTCGACCGCATGTTCCAGACCGAGGACCAGCACGGCCGCCTATAGTCTTTCGGCGACGGTCGCGTTTCGCACAAGCGCAGCTAGTCCGCCGGGCGGATGCTGCTCACGAGGAACGGCTCGGCTTCGCACTGATGCTCGAACGGCACGTAACCGGGAAGCTGCCCCCACGGAGTGAGCCGGCCGTCGATCTGCACCTGCTGGGCGACCATGACCGGCTGGTTCGCCTTTCCGGGCTGGTGGAAGATCACCGACGTTCCGTTGAAGATGCTTCCGTCGGGCCAGACCGGGAGGACATAGCCGCCGCGATCCACGCGGAGCAAAAGACAGCCGCTCTCGTACATCAGGCTTCCGTTCAAGGATGAGGTGACGGTGCCTTCGTACGGGGCGGTCGCAAGCTCGAGCGGGCGGAGCGGGCGAATGCCGTGGTGCAGGCTCGAGGCGCAGCCTACGTCCAATGCGAACGTGAGCATCGCCGCAACCCTGCTCAGCCAGCTCCAACGATTCATTCTGACTCTCCTCGGCGGCCCATGCGCTTTCGAACGGAGCAACAGCCGCTTCGTTCATTCGCCCTGTTTCTGCGCCGAAATGAAGGGGATGGAACAAACATTACAAATATTTAAGGTTCCATCGGCGCGATTCGCTGCCAGCATCCCTGCGGCTCGGTTCGAGTGAGTCAACGGGGAGATCCTGAAAATGAGTATAGCGAAATGGGGCCTGGCAGCCCTCGCTTGCGCGATGGCGGCGTTTGCAGCCGCTCCAGCGTCAGCGCAGGCGGTCCAGGTCGAACATAGTGGGAATAGCTACCATGTGGCCGTCTGCCCGCGCGGCAATCCGAACGGCACGGCGCGCTGCTTTGCGCATGTCGTGACCGACGCGCGCGGCGATCCGATGAACGGCAAGATGAGCCCCAACGCCACCGGTGCTCCCAGCGGCTACGGACCGGGCGACCTTCGTTCGGCCTACAACATCACCACCGACGGCTCGACGACAGTCGCGATCGTCGATGCCTACGGCTATCCGAACGCCGAATCCGATCTGGCGACCTACCGGTCGCAGTATGGCCTTCCGGCGTGCACCACCGCCAACGGCTGCTTCAAGAAGGTGAACCAGACCGGCGGCACCTCCTCCTATCCGCGCACCAATACGGGCTGGGACCAGGAGCAGGCGCTGGATCTCGACATGGTCAGCGCGATGTGCCCGGGCTGCCATATCCTGCTCGTCGAAGCGACGACTTCCAGCTACGTCAATCTCGGGACCGCCGTGAATACCGCGGCCGCGACTCCTGGCGTGACTGTCATTTCGAACAGCTACGGCGGCAGCGAAAGCGGCACGCAGAGCTACGCCAGCTACTACAATCACCCGGGCAAGGCGGTCACCGTCTCGAGCGGCGACAGCGGCTACGGCGTCCAGTTCCCGGCTTCCTCTCCCGATGTGATCGCGGTCGGCGGAACGCACCTCGTTCGTTCAAGCGGGGGCCGCGGCTGGACCGAGACCGCGTGGAGCTCGGGCGGCAGCGGCTGCAGCACCGTCTACGCGAAGCCCGGCTTCCAGTCGGACGCGCTGTGCACGATGCGCATGGAAGCCGACGTCTCGGCGGTTGGTGATCCGAACACCGGCGTCGCGGTCTATGGTCCCAGCCAGTACGGCGGAAAGTCGCAGTGGCTCGTCTTCGGCGGCACCAGCGTCGCGGCGCCGCTCATCGGCGGCATTTACGGCATCACCGGCCACACCCCGACGGGCGCGGCCAGCATCTACGCCAACAAGAGCCAGCTGAACGACGTCACCAGCGGCACCAACGGCAGCTGCGGCGGCACCTATTTCTGTACCGCGGGCGTCGGCTACGATGGGCCGACCGGCAATGGTACGCCGAATGGCACGGGTCCGTTCTAAGGGCCTGATCTGAAACGGGAGCACGGGCCGCTTGTCGCGGCCCGTGCTTTCGTTATACCTTTTGGACATCGCTTTGATTTCAGCTGGATCGCAAAAGTGACACGAACTCTGCAGATCCGGCTTTTAACCCTCCTCGCCGCATTGCTGATGCTGCCGTTCGCGCAGCCCGCCTTCGCCCAGGCCGCACCGGCGGTCCTGACCAGGGTGACGGTGCTCACGGATTCGCCCGGCGAAACCCGCTTCCAGCTGCACTTCGAGCCCAAGGCCAATGGCTTCGCTCCGGTCGGAAACGACGTGAACCGGCCCGCGCTCGGCCTCGCCCTCACCACGCGCGGCTCCAGCGCCGTCTCGCCGCAGGGCCTCAAGGGGCTGGTCCGGCAGATCAGCTTCGAGCAGGTCGAGACCATCCTGATCCTGCGCTTCTCCGTCACGGCGGCCGCGAGCGTCAGCGCCTCGCCGAGCGGCGACAAGACCATCGACGTGACCGTCTCGACCGGCGCTCCGGCCGTCACGGTGCAGTCGGACGAGCCCGGCGCCGTCGCTTCCGACGTGCCCCCGCCGCTCGGCTATGCCCCGGGCGACACCTACGAAATGGTGCAGCTGAAATATGCCGACGTCAGCGAGATCGTCGGGCTTTTGAGCCAGGGCGTCAGCGTCAAATCGAACGATTATTTCGTGCCCCACGAGCCGGCGTTCGGCTCGAACAGCCTGACTGGAAGCACCTACAATCCCGGACCGGCGGTCCAACCCGGCGCAGGCGACGACACGCCGCTCGGGCAATCGATCGATTCCGGAATGGCGATCGATCGGCGCCTGAATGCCATCTGGTTGCGCGGTTCGCCCGACTATATCGCGCGGATGAAGGCGATGATCGCGGCGATTGACGTGCCGCTCGACAGCGTCGTCCTCGAAACGCAGTTCGTCGAGCTCACCGAGACGGGCGCCAAGGCGATCGGAATCGATTTCAATAATGCCAACGGCCAGATCGGCCTCGTCACCTTCCATTCCGGCGAGGCGATCCTCCCCGGGTTCAGCCAGGGCTGCGATTCGGGCGGCGGAGGCTGTTCGGGCCACGTGATCAGCGTCGGCTTGCAGGCGGCGCTCTACGCCCAGATCTCGAAGGGCAACGGCAGGATCATCTCGAAACCGCGAATTGCCGCGCAGAGCGGCTCGACGGCCAAGATCATCACCGGCGACGCGCTCCCGATCCTCACCGCGATCACCCTCTCGGGCGTCAACGGCGTTTCGCAGCAGGTCCAATATGTAAATGTGGGCGTGACGCTTCAGATCGCTCCTCGGGTGAGCAGCGACGGCTATGTCTCCAGCCACGTCTTCTGCGTCGTTTCGAGCGTCACCGGCTTCAGCCAAGGCTATCCGACGATCAGCCAGCGCGAGGCAGAGACCTCCGCGACGGTCCGCGATGGCGACAGCTTCGTGATCGGCGGGCTCAGCCAGGAAGACGTGATCAACACCCACAGCAAGATCCCGCTGCTCGGCGACATCCCGATCATCGGCCAGGCGTTCCGCAAGGACAGCAAGACCTCATCGAAAACCGAGCTGTACATCGTGGTGACGCCGCACATCGTGCATCGCTCGGTGCTGCGCCCGGACGAGATGGCGTCGAAGCCGGTCTACGCGCCCACGACGACGACCGTGATCAACGCCGGCGTGCCGCAGAAGCGCTAGGCTCAGCTCACCCGCGCCCGCGTCCTTGCAGGTAGGCGGCCGCGGCGAGGTCCTGCACGACATGGCCGAGTGACTTGTAGATGGTGATCTGCTCGTCGTTCTCGCGTCCGGCAATGCGGCCTGCGAGCACTTCCCCGATTTCCGCGACGACGTGGCTGTCATCGACCAGCCCGGCCTCACGAGCGACGGCGAGTTCTGA
The DNA here is from genome assembly GCA_013361785.1 of Sphingomonas sp. Taxonomy (GTDB): domain Bacteria; phylum Pseudomonadota; class Alphaproteobacteria; order Sphingomonadales; family Sphingomonadaceae; genus Sphingomicrobium. Next base: position 862 of record JABFXK010000166.1, on the reverse strand, counting down.
CGCCTGCGCGAGGACTCCGGGGCGATAGTCGGCGATGTAGCGCGCCTTGGCCACGAGCGCGGAATCGACTTCGACCGGGCCTAGATAGCTCGACCCGACGAGGTTGATGTGCGTGCCGGTCTTGACCCACTCCGCGAGAACCACCGGCTCGCGCGATGAGGTGACGGTGCAGATCACGTCCGCGCGTTCGGCGGCTTCGCGGGGCTCGGCGACGACGGTGATCGGGCGGCCGAGCTTCGCGTGCATGCGATCCGCGAGCGCGCGCGTCCGCGCAGGCGAGCGTCCCCACAGCAGGATCTCGCCGAATTTACGCACGAGCGGCAAAGCGTGGAGGTGCGCTTCGCTCTGAACGCCGCTTCCGATGATTGCGAGGACATCGGAATCGGCGCGGGCGAGCGCATCCGTGGCAACGGCGGTCGCGCAGGCGGTGCGGATCTTGGTGATCTGCTCGGCATCGGCGATGCAGCTGACGGCGCCGGTCTTGCCGTCATACGCGACGACAACGCCTTGGTGCCGAGTGCAGCCGGGCCGCTCGGGATCGGGGAACACGCTGACCAGCTTGGCGCCGAAGGTTGAAAGCGCGGCCAGCTCGCCCGGCATGGAGCCATAGGTGCCGTTCTCGACCTTGAAGATCTGCCGAAGCGGCTGCGGTCGTTCGGTTGTCGAAAGCGCGATCATCGCCCGCCGCACCGCCTCAATGCACCCAGGATAATCGAGCAGCGCTTCTACCTCGGCTGCGTCATAGAAGCTGATGGCCATGTAGGGGGCCCTATAACGGCAGCGTCTTCCGCGAAAGCCGGTTGCGCGGCGCGGCTTCGCTCCCTAAATGCCGGCTCCGGCGGGCGTGTTGCTCAGTGGTAGA
>JABFXK010000259.1 GCA_013361785.1 Sphingomonas sp. | reverse complement strand
TTCCGATCTGGCGAGCACGCCGAGGAGGCCGAGAAGCGCCACAAACGGAACGGTCGAGAGCAGGAGCCGCGGCGAATCGGGCTCGCTCGGGCCGTCGGCCCGGCCCCGACTCCGGCGGAACGTGCGCCTGCGCGCCATCGCGCCGAGATAGTCCTCGGGACGGGTCCACTTGCCCTCCCGCGACTCCGTCACCCCGTCTCGCTTCATGAGTCGACGGTGAGCGCTTTTTCGCCTGTTCTCAATAAGCTTGCCCGCCGACGGGCGCTTATTTCTTGCGGGGCACCGTAAGCCTGGCGAGCGTCTCGTCACCGCATTTGACGGTGACACTCTCGACGGCCTGGCTGTTCGGGATCGTTTCCGTCACGTCCCACCAGTCGCTCGGCGCTCCATATGTGCTGTCGTTCTGCGTGATCGTAGGAGCCACTTCCGCAGTCGTGCCGCTGACCGTCGGCGGTGCGAGGATTGCCTTGTAGCGCGAATCCTGGCGGTAAGCCTTGCCGCTCACGACGACATTGCCTCCCTTGTCGAGCTTGGCTTTCCAGTCCTTGGTCTCCGAATCCTTGAAGAAGCAATAGGCGGCCGGCTTCGGCGCCTCGACCACCGACGAATTCGCGACTGCGTTGTTGCTGGTGCTGTTCTCAGCCGGTTGGCCGCAGCCGGCCAGCGCCGCTGCAGCGCCGAACAGGATCACGGACTTGTGCATGCCTCCCTCCCTTCCGCAGCATTGGAGCGAAAGGGAGCGTCGGGATCAAGTCACTGATGGGCTTCGTCTAGCGGATGTCCGCTCTCTTCCTGCTCGAACAGGTCCGCGACGACATCGCCGCGCGCGGTCAGCCGGACCTGGTCGCCCTCGACCTCGGCCACCAGCCCCTTGGGGATGAAGTGATGGTGCTGCTCGTGCCCAACGCCGCTGTCCGCGCGGATGAGCTTGATCCGGTTGTCCTCGACGCGGTCGACCGTGCCGATGTGCGCGCCGTCGGCGCCGATCACTTCCATATGCTCGCGAATGTCTTCGAAGCCGCTCATGGATGAAGCCTCCTTTGCTCTCGATCTCCCCAACGCTTCGCCCGCGGCTTCGGATGCACGCCGTTCGGCGCGACTACGCCTGTTTGCGCCACGAGTCATCGGCGCGAGCGGGTTGAGGCCCCAGAGAACCGCGCCTAAGTCGCCCGCATGGTTGACGTTCGCACCACAACGCTTCCAGACGCCAACACGGCGCCCGAAGCTCCCCCCTCGCCCACGCATGTAACCATCCGCCGGGAGGATTACCGGCCGCCCGACTGGCTGGTTCCGGAAATTGCGCTCAAGTTCAGCCTCGGAATTGAAAAGACGCGCGTTCAGTCGAAGCTTTCGATCGAACGCAACCCCGAATCGACGGAGCGGACCGATGTGGTCCGGCTCAACGGCGACGAGTTGAAGCCCGCGGGAGTGTGGGTCGATGGTGTGCCGACCGACCGCTGGACCATGGACGGCGGCGACCTGCTGATCGAGGTGCCGGGCGACCGCCATGAAATCGGCATCGATGTCGAAATCAGCCCCGCCGCGAACACCAAGCTGATGGGCCTCTATGCGTCGAGCGGAATGCTCTGCACCCAATGCGAGGCCGAAGGCTTCCGTCGGATTACCTTCTTTCCAGACCGCCCGGACGTGCTCAGCAAATATCGCGTGCGCATGGAGGGTGATGCAGCCCAGTTCCCGATCCTCCTGTCGAACGGGAACAGGGTGGCCCACGGCGAGAGCGCGGATGGCAGCCACTGGGCCGAATACGATGACCCGTTTCCCAAGCCTTCGTATCTGTTCGCGCTAGTCGCCGGAGACCTCAAGGCGAACCGCGACAGCTTCACGACGATGTCGGGTCGCCAAGTCGATCTCGCGATCTGGGTGCGCGAGGCGGACCTGCCCAAGACCCAGCACGCGATGGACAGCCTGAAGCTGGCCATGGCCTGGGACGAGAAGGTCTACGGCCGCGAATATGACCTCGACCAGTTCAACATTGTCGCGGTCAGCGACTTCAACATGGGGGCGATGGAGAACAAAAGCCTCAACATCTTCAACTCGGCCTATGTGCTCGCCGACCAGGAGACCGCGACCGACGCCGATTTCGACAATATCGCGCGGGTCGTGGCTCACGAATATTTCCACAACTGGTCCGGCGACCGGGTCACCTGCCGTGACTGGTTCCAGCTGAGCCTGAAGGAAGGCTTTACCGTCTTCCGCGACCAGAGCT
>JABFXK010000090.1 GCA_013361785.1 Sphingomonas sp. | reverse complement strand
GCCGTCTCTTGCTCCGGCGGATAAGATCGCGAATCGACGCGGGCTGTTGAAGGAGGAGCCGACGATCCGTCCCGCAGCGATGGTGTCGCGCGTGTGCTGGCGCAGCTGAAGCGCCGCCTTGAGCTGCAGATTCTCCTGATAGATCGCTTTGGCTTCGACCATTCGCCGGAGCATCGCCTTGCGCTCGCGCTTGAGCTCGCCGTTCTGGCTGACGGCGTCCCAATAATCGCCGGCGCCCGAGGACAGGCCCTGCGCCGTGGCGGTGACTTCGTGAAGCGCCGATGCGACCGGCCCAGTGACGTCCAACGCCGCTCCACGCAGGGTTGCGAACTCGTCAGGCGCGACCAGCGAAACGACCAGCAGAATGAGACCGACGATAATCCCGGCGATCACCGCCAGGAAGCTGAAGAACAGCCCGTATTGCGCTCGCCGCGACCAGCCGGGACGCGCGGTCGCCACCGCTCAGCGCCTTCCTATGCGGTCTGGAGGACGCCGCGGAACTGCTCTTCCTCCAGCGCTCGGCCGGTGCCGAGAGCGACGCAGGTCAGCGGGTCGTCGGCGACGGTCACCGGGAGTCCGGTTTCGTCGCGGAGCACCTCGTCGAGTCCCTGGAGCAGGGCGCCTCCGCCGGTCAGCACGATGCCCTGGTCGCAGATGTCGGCGGCAAGCTCCGGCGCGGTGTTCTCGAGCGCGATCCGCACGCCCTCGACGATCGTCCCGACCGGCTCCGACAGCGCCTCGGCGATCTGCCCCTGGTTGATCGAGATTTCCTTCGGAACGCCGTTCACCAGGTCGCGGCCCTTGATGTGCACGGTCTTGCCGATTCCATCGACGGGCGGCTTGGCGATCCCGACCTCCTTCTTGATCCGCTCGGCGGTCGCTTCGCCGATCAGGAGATTGTGGTTGCGCCGGACGTAGGAGCTGATCGCCTCGTCCATCTTGTCGCCGCCGACGCGGACGGAGGTGGTGTAGGCGAGGCCGCGAAGCGAGAGGACCGCGACCTCTGTCGTGCCGCCCCCGATGTCGACGACCATCGAACCGATTGGAGCGGTCACCGGCATGTCGGCACCGATCGCGGCCGCCATAGGCTCCTCGATCAGGTAGACTGCGCTCGCGCCCGCGTTCGAGGCCGCGTCGCGGATCGCGCGGCGCTCGACCGAGGTCGATCCGCTCGGCACGCAGATGACGATTTCCGGGAAGCGCCAGGCGCGCATCTTGCCGCCGTGCACCTTGTGGATGAAGTGCTTAATCATCTGCTCGGCGACGTCGATGTCTGCGATCACTCCGTCGCGAAGCGGGCGGATCGCCTCGATCTGGTCGGGCGTCTTGCCCATCATCAGCTTGGCGTCCTCGCCGACGGCCTTGACCTTCTTGACGCCGTTGATCGTCTCGATCGCGACGACCGACGGCTCATTCAGGACGATGCCGCGACCCCGCACATAGACGAGCGTATTGGCGGTTCCGAGGTCGATCGCCATGTCGTGCGACATCCATTTGAACCAACGATTCCAGAACATTCGTACCCCGTTCTCTCGCCTGTTCTCCGGACCACGAAACGCGCGGCCGGAGTTTAATTTCCGATTGTTCACCACCCATTGAATGCGGTCTGAATGTCTAGGAAAAATCAGTGCTTCGCCGGCGCCTTCGGAATGGGCTAGGAATAGTTGACATGTCAATAAGAAGGCTGCCTCCCGAGCTCATCAATCGAATCGCTGCGGGCGAGGTGGTCGAGCGGCCGGCTAGTGCGCTCAAGGAACTGATCGAAAACGCGCTCGACGCGGGCGCGCACCAGATCGCGGTGCGTCTCCATGCCGGAGGGCTGGAGCTAATCGAGGTCGCCGACGACGGCTGCGGCATGACCGCCGAGGAAATGAGGCTCGCGCTCGAGCGTCACGCCACCTCGAAGCTGCCGCAGGATGCAATCGACCGGATCACCAGCTTCGGTTTCCGCGGTGAGGCGTTGCCGTCGATCGCGAGCGTGGCCCGGCTAACGCTCGAAAGCCGCGTTCGCGGCGCCGACGGCTGGCGAATCGAAATCGACCACGGCGAGGAGGTGGGCGAGGGACCGGCGGCGCTCCCGCCGGGTACCCGCGTCAAGGTCGAGGGCCTGTTCGACAAGGTGCCCGCCCGGCGCAAATTCCTGCGTTCGCCACGCGCAGAATATGGGGCCTGCCTCGACGCGGTGAAGCGGCTAGCGATGGCTCGAAGCGACGTCGGATTCACGCTCGATCACGACGGGCGCCGAATTTTGACGCTTGCGCCCGTCGAAGCGCCGGTGCGCGTTGCGGAGCTGCTCACACACGAGCTCGACCGGCACGGGATCGGCATCGATTGCACGCGGGAGGGGATGCGCCTGACCGGCGTCGTCAGCCTGCCGACGTTCAATCGCGGCGCTGCCGATCAGCAATTCCTCTTCGTCAACGCGCGGCCGGTGAAGGATCGGCTGCTCGTCGGCGCCTTGCGCGGCGCCTACCGCGACCTGATCGCCCGCGACCGGCACCCGATCGCCGCCTTGTTCCTCGACGTGCCGCTCGAAGAAGTCGACGTGAACGTCCACCCGGCCAAGACCGAGGTCCGGTTCCGCGATCCCTCTGCGATCCGGGGTCTGATTATCGGCGGCCTTCGCCACGCGCTCGATGAGGAGAGCGGGCGAAGCGCCGCGCGTGAGCAGGCGGCGGCGGCGGTCATGTGGACCAGCAGCGCGACTTATGACGAGGCGCTCAATGCTCGTCCGCAGGAGATGGCGTTTGCGCAAGCAACGAATGTCGCAGAGGACCAGCGACTGTTCGAGCCGGCTCCCGCAGCTCGCGCCGAACCCGCCTCCGAACCGGTGCCGAGCTTCCCCCTCGGCGTCGCCCGCGGACAGGTCGCGGCGACCTACATCGTCGCGGAAGCCGAGGACGGTCTGGTGATCGTCGACCAGCATGCCGCGCACGAGCGGCTCGTTCTCGAGCGGATGCGCGCCGCACGCGAAGGGGGCGCCGTCGCTCGTCAGGCGCTGCTGATCGCCGAGGTGGTCGAGCTAGACGAGCCAGATTGCGACCGCCTCGAGGGGGCTATCGCGGACCTCGCCGACCTCGGCCTCGAAACCGAGCGCTTTGGCCCGACCTCGATGCTTGTCCGCTCGGTCCCCGCGGCGCTCGGCAAGACCGATGTCGCCGGGTTACTGGCCGATGTCGCGGCCGAAATCGCCGAGCTCGGCGGTCCGATGAGTCTGCGCGACAAGCTCGACCATGTCGCCGCAACCATCGCCTGCCACGGCTCCGTGCGCGCCGGGCGCATTCTCTCGGTCGCCGAGATGAACGCGCTTCTGCGCGAGATGGAGGTGACGCCGCGCTCGGGCCAGTGCAACCACGGCCGGCCCACGTGGGTGAAACTCGGCCACAGCGAAATCGAGAAGCTATTCGGCCGCAGGTAGCTTGTTCGAAACGATTGGCCTGCTAAGCCCACTCGGGGGAATGGGGTCTCCCTTTTAACCGCCGATCGGCTGATGGCTCCTGCGGGCGCATTCGTGCTGCAGTAGGAGGGTTATGCTTTACCTGATCGTTTTCTTCGGCGCCGGAATCGGTGGCGCCATGCGCCACGGCGTCAACGTCGCCGCGACGAGGCTGTACGGCTACGGCTTCCCGTTCGGGACCTTCATCGTCAACATCCTTGGGTGCTTCGCGATGGGTCTGCTGGCGGGCTTTTTCATCTACCGCCCGGGCGTCCCCCAGCACGTCCGCCTGTTCCTCACGACCGGCATTCTCGGCGGTTTCACCACCTTCTCGTCCTTCTCGCTCGACGCCGCGCTGCTGATCGAGCGCCACGCCTATGCGCTTGCAGCCGGCTATGTAATCGGCAGCGTTGCCGCGGGCCTCTCCGCATTGTTCTTCGGATTGGCGGTGTTTAGGAGCGCTCCGCACCTGCCATGAACATCGAGCTCATCCCCGTCGGCGACGACCCTCCGAATACCGTCAATGTGATCATCGAAGTGCCGGTCGGCGGCGAACCGGTGAAATATGAGTTCGACAAGAAGTCGGGCGCGCTGTTCGTCGACCGAATTCTCCACACACCGATGCGCTATCCGGCGAACTACGGCTTCGTGCCGCACACGCTGTCCCCCGACGGCGATCCCATCGACGCGCTGGTGGTGGCGCGGTCGCCCTTCATCCCGGGCTGCGTGGTCCGAGCGCGGCCGATCGCCGTCCTGTTCCTGGAGGACGAGCATGGGGGCGACGAAAAGCTGCTGACCGTCCCGGTCGATTCGACTTTCCCTTATTATGCGGCCGTCACGAGCCACGCCGATCTGCCCGACATCGTCAGCCAGCAGGTCGAGCATTTCTTCACCCACTATAAGGATCTCGAGCCCGAGAAATGGGTGCGCGTCGGCCGCTGGGGCAGCGCCGACGAGGCGAAGCGCGTGCTCATCGACGCGATCGACCGAGCCCGTGCAGCGACGCGCGAACCCGCCTGAACGGGACTTTGGCCGAACTTTCTGCTAGATTCACGCCTTCCCCTGCAGGAGGCGCGCACATGGCAACTGAGGACCGCATCTATTACGCGCGCCGCGCCGCCGAGGAGCAGGAGTTGGCGCTGAAGGCCGCCGATCCCGAAGCCGCGGAAGCTCATCGAGAGCTCCAGCGCTCTTATCTCGAACGCGCGAGTGTCGGTGACCGGCCGGCAATGCAGCTGCCGCCGCAGACGGTCAGCTAGTTCGCTTCAGCCGCTGATAGGTCGCCTCGAGTAGCATCGAGCGCGCCTTGCTTCGTTCGTCTTCCAGCCGCCGATAGCCGCTCGCTTCCTCTTTCCTGAGCTCGTCGGCGAAGCGCCCGGCGCGCACTTCCGCGAGCACTTCCGCCATCCGGCGGCGCACGCTCTCATCGATAATCCGCTTGCCGCCAAGCAGGGCGCCGAGCTCCGCGGTGTTAGAGATGACCTCCTTCATGCCTGCGATGCCGCGCGCTTCGATCAGCTCGGCGATAAGGTGGAGTTCTCCGACGCATTCGAGATAGGCGAGCTCCGGCGAGACGCCGCCCTCGACGAGCGTCTCGAAGCCGGCGATCAGTAGCTCGGGGACTCCGCCCCAGACGACCGCCTGCTCGTTGAACAGGTCCGCCTCCGCCTCCTCGGCGAAGCTCGAGGCAATCAGTCCGGCGCGGCCGCAGCCGATCGCCCGTCCATAAGCGAGGGCAATGCCGCGCGCATTGTCAGTTGCGTCCTGCTCGACCGCCCATACGCCGATCATCCCCTTGCCCTTGAGGTAAAGCGATCGAAGCGCGGTCCCGGGACCCTTCGGCGCGAGTAGGAAGACGTCGAGGTCGCGGCGTGGCTTGACCAAGCCGAAGCGCACCGAAAGGCCGTGGCTGAAGCCCAGTGCAGTACTTTCGCGGATGTTCGGCTCGATCTCGCCATAAATGGCGGCGTGAACCTCATCGGGTGCCAGCATCATCACCACATCGGCTGACGCGACCGCCTCCTCCAGCAGCGCCGTCGGCAGCCCGGCGGACTCCGCCTCGATGGTGCTTCCCGACCCGCCGCGAAGCGCCACGACCACGTCGATTCCACTGTCCTTGAGATTCAGCGCCTGCGCCCGCCCCTGGTTGCCATAGCCGACGATCGCGACCCGCTTCCCGTCGAGTGGTGCGGGGTCGATGTCGGCATCGCGCAGCATCTCCATGGCCGCCGCCTAGCCCGTGGGCTCCAGCAGAGCCAGCGCTTCGCTCAGCCGGTCGAGGTCGAGCGGCTCGCGAAAGCCCGGCCAGTCGGCGGGTGGCTGGTGCGTGAACCAGGTATATTGGCGCTTGGCATAACGCCGCGTCGCCTGCCGCCCTGCCGTGATCGCGTCGTCGAGCGATATTTCGCCGAGCAGATAGCGAGACAGCTCTCGAACCCCGATTCCGCGCATCACCGGCAGGTTCGCGTTGAGCTTGCGGGCGAGTAGCGCTTCGACTTCGGTGACTGCGCCCTCGTCGATCATCCGTGCAAACCGCTCATCGCATCGCGCGTAGAGCCATTTGCGCGGCGGCAGCAGAATCAGCGGCCTGATCTGCACCTCGCCAGCGATTCCGCCTTCGCGCTGCTGTTGCCACTCCGAAAGAGTTCTGCCGGTGGAGAGGATCACCTCGAGCGCGCGGTTGATTCGGGCCGTGTCCCCATCATCCAGGCGTGCCGCGGCCTCGGCATCCAGAGTCTGCAGCTTCGCCCGATTTTCCTCGACCGACGTTCCTCTTACGCGCGCGCGCACGTCAGGGTCGATCGACGGTACCGGCGCAATTCCGTCGAGAAGCGTTCGAACATACAGGCCTGTGCCGCCGACCAGGATCGGCGTCCGCCCGCTCGCGTGAATATCGGCGATCTCGCGCCGCGCCAACACCGCCCAATCTGCGGCGGAGCAGGGAAGGGCGCCATCCTGCACGCCATAGAGGCGATGTTCGGCGGCGTTGAGCTCCTCGACGGTTGGCGCGGCGCTCAGCACCGGCAGGTCGCGATAAATTTGCGCGCTGTCGGCGTTGACGATCACGCCGCCGATTTGCTGAGCAAGAGTGAGCGCCAGCGCCGACTTGCCGCTTGCGGTCGGCCCGGCAATGACGACGAGAGGAGGTTTGGGACTTACCGCCATGACGATCGCGACGCTGATAGCAGCGGGACGGCTGGATGACAGGTTGGTCGAGCGCGTGCTGGGCCTCTTGCGGGAGCTCGATCCGTCAGCCGCCTTCCTTCACTGGATCGACGAGGGCGATTGCGCCGACCTGCGCTTCGGCGGTGACGCGAAGGCGGCCCGCTGGGCTCTGGACGGGCTCGAGGGCGTTGACATCGTCGTCCAGCCGGAGGAGCCGCGGTGGAAGCGGCTGCTGGTCGCCGACATGGATTCCACCATCATCGGCCAGGAATGCATTGACGAGCTCGCCGATTATGCGGGGCTCAAGGAAAAGGTCGCGCGCATCACCGAACGGGCGATGCAGGGCGAGCTCGATTTTCTCGGCGCGCTTCGCGAGCGAGTGCGGCTTCTCGCGGGTCTCGACGAACGCGAGCTCAAGCGCTGCCTCAACGAACGCGTCGAGGTCACCGCCGGCGCCGAGACCCTCGTGCAGACGATGCGCGCGGGCGGATCGAGCTGCCTGCTGGTGTCAGGCGGGTTCCTGTCTTTCGCTGAGCCGATCGCCGGCGCGGTCGGTTTCGACCGGGTGAAGGCCAATCGCCTCGTGTTCACCGGCGGCAAGCTGAGCGGCGAAGTCGGCGACCCGATCGTCGACGCCATCGCCAAGCGTGACGCGCTGATCGAGGCGCGCGATCAGCTCAACCTCAGGGCCGAGGAAGTGATCGCGATCGGCGACGGCGCCAACGACAAGCTGATGATCGAGGAAGCCGGTCTCGGAGTCGCGTTTCGCGCCAAGCCGGCGCTGATCGAGGTCGCCGACGCCGAGCTCAAACATCACGGACTCGACGCACTGCTCTGGGTGCAGGGCGTTCGCCGGCGGGACTGGTTCCGGGTTTAGCTACTTTGCCGCGACGGCGAAGCAGGGAACGCCGACAGCGTTGCAAGCAGCCTGCGCCGCCGTCTTGCTTTCGAACGGACCGACCTGAAGGCGGGTGATCGCTCCCACGGGTATGTAGAATGCGTGCCGCCCCTGCAGCGCCGCCTTGCCGGCGATCTTTTGGTAGAGCGTCTCGGCCGCACCCTTCTGCGAGAAGGCGCCGAGCTGGATTCGCCAGGCGCCGCTTGCGGCTGTGACGGGTGCCTTCGGTGCGGGATTCAGTCTCTTCGCGGGCGGAGTGGCAACCGCGATGTGCGTCGGCGGCTTGGGTGTCGGCGGCGACGGCTTGGCGGTTGTGGTCTGCACCGGCTTCGCCGGATGTTTCGGCGGCACCGCCTTCGCGAGCTGGCGTGCCGTGTCCGCGCCGCGTTTGCGATCCGCAGCCGGCAGCAGCTTCTCGAGCTGGTCGAGCGTCTCTTTCGCCGGCTCTAGCCCCTGCGCCGCCGCTCGGCTGACATAGGCGTAGCCGAGCGCAGGGTCCTGTGTGACGCCGTCGCCGTTGACGAGCGCCGTGCCATAGACGAGCATCGCGCGCGGCTCGCCCTGGTCGGCGGCTTTCTTGAGCCATTTGAGGCCAGCCGGTTGATCGCCGTTCTGGAACAGCAGCAGCCCGAGCGTCGTCTCCGCATCGACATGGCCCTGGCTCGCCGCGCGCTCGAACCAGCTCTTGGCCGCCGCCAGGTTGATCGGCACTCCGCGGCCCAACCGATAGGCCTGGCCGAGGTTGAACTGCGCGTCCGGATCGCCCTTGTCGGCAAGCGGACGCCAGATCGCCACGGCGCCGGCATAATCCGATCGCTGCCAGGCATCGATTCCTGCGCGAACCGATTTCGGTGACTGCGGCGCGGCACTTGCAATCAGCAGCGCGGCGGCAACTAAGTGTTTGCGATTCACGGTCAAACCCACCCCACGCGACCTTAACCCAGCTGCGGCGGACCGCAAACAGCCTCTTGGGGGCGTTAACCAGATTTTAGAGCCTCTAGTGTCACTCCGCTGACTGAACTGACGTCATTCACGCGAGGGGAAAAGCATGCGCGTCCTGGCTTTGGCATCGCAGAAGGGCGGGTCGGGTAAGACGACCCTGTCCGGCCATCTTGCGGTGCAGG
>JABFXK010000213.1 GCA_013361785.1 Sphingomonas sp. | reverse complement strand
CGATCCTGTGCCTCGTCGGCGCGCCGGGCGTCGGCAAGACCTCGCTCGGCCGCTCGATCGCGCGCGCGACGGGCCGCGAGTTCGTGCGTCAGTCGCTGGGCGGCGTTCGAGACGAGGCGGAAATCCGCGGCCACCGCCGCACCTACATCGGCTCGCTTCCCGGCAAGATCATCTCGAACATCAAGAAAGCGGGGACGTCCAACCCGTTGTTCCTGCTCGACGAGATCGACAAGTTGGGCCAGGACTTCCGCGGCGATCCGGCGTCCGCCCTGCTCGAAGTCCTCGATCCCGAGCAGAACAACCGCTTCCAGGACCATTACCTGGAGCTCGACTACGACCTCTCGGACGTAATGTTCGTCACCACGGCAAACTCGCTCGACATGCCGCAGCCGCTGCTCGACCGGATGGAGATCATCCGCCTGGAGGGCTACACCGAGGACGAGAAGGTCGAGATCGCCAAGCGCCACCTGATCCCGAAGCAGATCGAAGCGCACGGCCTGAAAGAGGGCGAGCTGAGCTTCTCGGACGAGGCGCTGCGCTCGATCATCCGCCACTACACACGCGAGGCTGGCGTGCGAACGCTCGAACGCGAGCTGGCAAAGGTCGCACGCAAGTCACTGCGGCAGATCCTCGAAAGCAAGACCGACAAGGTCGAACTCACGCCCGACAATCTCGGCGATTTCCTCGGCGTTCGGAAGTTCCGCTTCGGAATGGGCGAGGAAGAAGACCAGATCGGCGCGGTAACGGGCCTTGCGTGGACCGAAGTCGGCGGCGAGCTGCTGACGATCGAAGCGGTGACCGTCCCCGGAAAGGGCCAAATCAAGACTACCGGCAAGCTCGGCGAAGTGATGCAGGAATCGATCCAGGCCGCGATGAGCTTCGTCAAGGCGCGCGCCCCAGCCTATGGGGTCAAGCCGTCGATCTTCGCCCGCAAGGACATCCACGTCCACTTGCCCGAGGGCGCCGTTCCCAAGGACGGCCCCTCCGCGGGCATCGGCATGGTGACCGCGATGATCTCGACGCTCAGCGGCGTCGCCGTCCGCCGCGACGTCGCAATGACCGGCGAGGTGACTTTGCGCGGCCGAGTGCTGCCGATCGGCGGACTCAAGGAGAAGCTTCTCGCCGCGCTTCGCGGCGGAATCACGACCGTGCTGATCCCGTCCGAGAACGAGAAAGACCTCGTCGACCTGCCGCCAACCTTGAAGGAGGGGCTCGAGATCGTTCCTGTGAGCCATGTGGACGAAGTGCTTGCCCGAGCTCTGGTCGAGCCGCTCCAGGCGATCGAGTGGACCGAGGCCGACGAGCATGCGGCCGAACCGCCGATCGCTTCGCCTGCACCAGGCGGAGAGGCTGCGGTCCGGCACTAGGCCGCGACTTCAGCTCCGCGGAATGTCGCGCGGGTCGCGAATGATGCTTGTCACCATGCCGTAATCGATCGCCTCGTCCGCGGTCATCCAGTGGTTGCGGTGGATGTCCTTGTTGATCCGCTCCATCGGCTGACCCGTCTCCTCGGAGATGATGCGGACGAGGCGCTCGCGCATGCGCAGGATTTCCTTCGCCTCGATCTCGATATCCGCAGCCATTCCACGCGTTCCGCCTGCCGGCTGGTGAAGCAAAAAGCGGGTGTTCGGCAGACAGAAGCGGCGGTCCTTGGGTCCGGCGAGGAAGATGTGCGCACCCGCGCTCGCAACCCAGCCCGTGCCGATCATGTTGATCTGCACGTCGCTCCGGATGAACCGGACCATGTCGTGGATCGTGTCGCCGGATTCGACGTGGCCACCCGGCGAATTGATGTAGATGTCGATCGGCGCGGTCGCGTCACGGTCCGCAAGCAGCAGGAGCCTCGAGCAAACGTCGCGCGCAAGCCTGTCATTGATGTCGCCGAAGATGAGCACCTTCCGGTGCTGGAGCAGCTCGGTTTCAATGCGGCTGACGAAATCGCCGGAGCCGTTCGGGAGTTGTTCGGGTGCATCATTTCGCATGAGCGGATCCTGCATTGGAGTGGTGCGGATTAGCCCTCTATAGGCACGAACGCGATCATTCCCCAGTAACTCGCGCCGAAACAGGACAATCCTCGTTTGGAGATACTGGACAGGGGCACGGAGTCTTGCCTTAAAGGCTCGCGCTTCACGTCCGAGTCTGCGGCGGTGAGGGAGAGCTGGGGCATGAATAAGCAGGAACTCATCGGACATGTGGCGGACCGGGGCGGCCTCAGCCGCAATGATGCGTCCCGAGCGGTCGAGACGATGCTCGAAGTGATCACGTCCGCCCTGAAGCGGGGAGACGAAGTCCGGCTCGTCGGCTTCGGCAATTTTTCCGTCACGCGTCGAAAGGCTTCGACGGGGCGCAATCCGCGGACCGGCGAACCAATGCAGATCGCGGCGAGTTCGCAGCCGAAGTTCAGGCCGGGCAAGGTGCTCAAGGACGCCGTTCAGTAACTGGACAGTGGCGGCGCGGTGACTATATCCCGCGCCTTCCGCGAAATCGGCGGGCGCGTAGCTCAGTGGTAGAGCACACCCTTCACACGGGTGGGGTCGTAGGTTCAAACCCTACCGCGCCCACCATTCCGGCGCGAAGCACCGGCATCGGCGAAGCCGTAGCCGCACCGCGAATGCGAAGCGCGCGGCGTCTCAAATCGCGAGATATTGCGGCTGGAAGTTCGCGACGCGGCGCATCTCCGTCCAGTCGGTGAACTCTATGTGGCGACCTTTGCGGCGGATCAGCCCCTGGCGCTCCATATTGGCGAGCACGCGGTTGACGTTCACCGAAGTTTGACCAGTGATGTCCGCGATCTGCTGCTGAGTGAACGGGTTCGTCAATCGGCCCTCACCGGCATTCATCCGCACCGCGGTCTCGCAGAGCAGATGCGCGACCCGTGCGGTGGAATCGCGCCTGCCGCAATTCACCAGCCATTCGTAGCCGATCGACTCATTGCGCTGAATCAATCGCCAGAAGAACCGCTGAAGCTTGGGGTGGGCATCGAGAATGGGCAGGAAATCTTCCGATTTCCCCACCATGAGCTCGCTCCGTACGATGGCCTGAATGCCGTATTCGGCGGTAGCCTCGGTCGGAAGTATGCCTTCGCCGGGGAAACGCAGCGCAACGATGTGGCGTCGCCCGCTCGAATCGGTCTTGAACTTCGACAGGATTCCGGAGCGGACGAAAATCACCTCGCTGCGCGGCGACCCGGGATCCCGGAAAGGCCGCCGCGGCTCGACGGTTACGATGCGATGGGGCATGTCGAGGAGCAGATCGGCGAGATTCGGCTCGATGCCCGCAGACATTAGCGTCTCGCGAAGCGATCGCTCTTGCCTCGCCGACTTGACGTGCCGACTCGCCATGGGCAGTTCTCCCGAAGCGCGAAGGGTGCACCTGAACAGCTGTCCGGACAAGTCCTAGTCCAGGGTGGATGTACCGCGTAGTTGTCGAAAGTTGGCAATTTCGGGCGCACAAGCTCGCAAGAGCTGCGTCGCAGGCTCCCGCGCTCCTTGCCTTCCTCGATCCTGCCTCTTAAGTGCCGCCCGCGGGCAAGGGAACCGCTCCCGATAAGCGCCGTGGCGATCGTAGCTCAGCTGGTTAGAGCATCGGTTTGTGGTACCGAGGGTCGGGGGTTCAAGTCCCCTCGATCGCCCCATTTTCTCAGTCTTTCTAGCAGCTAGAGCAACCGACACCCATGACCACCCCCTGGGGCCTGCCCGACTTTGACGAACACGAAGACGTCCATTTCGTCACCAATGACGAATGCGGGCTGTGGGCGATCATCGCCGTTCATTCGACGCATCTTGGACCTGCGGCGGGCGGATGCCGCTTTTGGCACTACGCGAAGGACGAAGAGG
This sequence comes from Sphingomonas sp., assembly GCA_013361785.1. GTDB lineage: Bacteria > Pseudomonadota > Alphaproteobacteria > Sphingomonadales > Sphingomonadaceae > Sphingomicrobium. Next base: position 4,807 of record JABFXK010000213.1, on the reverse strand, counting down.
CGCTGGTCGATGCGCTGAGGCTGTCGCGCGGGATGAGCTACAAGAACGCGATGGCCGGACTCCCGTTGGGTGGCGGAAAGTCCGTGATCCTCGCCAACGAGGAGCGCACCAAGACTCCCGACATGCTCCATGCTTTCGGCAAGGCGGTCGATCACCTCGGCGGACGCTACGTGACCGCCGAGGATGTGGGGATGAGCGTTGCGGACATGATCGAGATCTCGCGCTCGACCAGGTTCGTCGCGGGCTTGCCGAACTCGGGCAGCGACGTCGGCGGCGATCCTGGTCCGCACACCGCACTCGGAATTTTCCTCGGGATCAAGGCGGCCGTGAGACGCGCGCTCGGCAAGGACCGGCTCGACGGACTGCACATCGCGCTTCAGGGCGCCGGCAGCGTCGCAACCGGGGTCGCGCTCCACGCGGCAGCGGAAGGCGCCAAGCTCTCCATCGCCGACATCGATGAAGCCAGAGCGAAGAAGCTCGCGAGCGCGTCCGGCGGCACGGTCGTGTCGGCCGACGAAATCCTCGGCCTCGATGCCGATGTGGTGAGCCCCTCTGCCTTGGGTGCGATCCTCAACGAGAACAGCATTGCGCAGCTCAAGGCGCCGATCGTCGCCGGCGCGGCGAACAACCAGCTCGCGACTCCCCAGGATGGCGAGCGCCTGCACCAGCGCGGAATCCTCTACGCCCCCGATTACGTGATCAACGCCGGCGGAATCATCAACGTCTGCACCGAATATCTGGCCGACGGCGATGCGAGCCTCGTTCGCAAGCGCATCGAAGGCATTCCCGTTCGTCTCGAGCAGATTTGGGACGAGAGCGAGCACAGCGGCCGCGACCCGGCGGCAGTAGCCGATGCTATGGCGCAAAGGCTGATCGGAAGGGCATAAGCGCCCAGGTGCACGCGCTCGCAAACCCTGCTCGGTTTCTTCGGCTCGCCCGCCCGGCGACGGCGTGGCTGCTCCTGATCGGCCTTGCGCTTGCAATCGCCGGCATGGCCGCGGGGCTTACGCTGACGCCTCCCGACTATCTGCAGGGCGAAACGGTGCGCATCCTCTACATCCACGTTCCCTCCGCGTGGCTGGGCATGGCTGGCTGGGCCGGCATCGCGGCCGCATCGATAAGTCAGCTAGTGTGGCGCCATCCGCTCGCCGCGATCGCGGGCAGGGCGATCGCGCCGGCGGGAGCGACGTTCGCCGCCATTTGCCTGGTCACCGGCTCGATCTGGGGCCGCCCCACCTGGGGGACATGGTGGGAGTGGGATGGGCGCCTGACCTCGATGCTCGTCCTGTTCTTCCTCTATCTCGGCTACATTGCATTGGCGTCGGCGGAGCGGGAGCGGGGCGGGGAAGGGCGGATCGCGGCCATCTACGGCATCGTCGGCGCGGTGAACCTGCCCATCATCCATTATTCGGTGCTGTGGTGGCGCACGCTGCACCAGGGGGAGAGCATCGGTCTCACCGGCTCGACCATCGACAACAGCATCCTCTGGCCGCTGCCGCTGACGCTGGTCGGCTTCACCTGTCTGTTCGCAGCGGCCGTGCTGATGCGGATGAGGGCCGAACTCGCCGAAGCGAAGGTCGAGGCGCGGATGCGGAGGCTCGGTACATGAATCCGTGGCATTTCGTCGCGGCGGCCTATCTGGTCGCAATCTGCCTCGCCGGCGGGCTGCTGGGATGGTCGTTTGCCTCGATGCGGCGTGCGGAACTCGCGGCGGATTCGCTCAAGCGCAAATGAAGCCCAAGAACCAACGCCTGGTGCTCGTCGGCGCCGCGATCGTCGCGCTCTTTACCGCTGCCCTGCTCGCCATGTGGGGGCTACGGAGCCAGGCATCATATTTCTACACTCCCGCGGACATCGCCGCAGGCAAGGCGCACGATGGCGAGGCGATGCGGCTCGGCGGTATGGTCGAACGGGGCTCGACCACGCATCTGCCGGACGGAGTGACGATCCGATTCCTCCTCACGGACGGCAAGGCGCAGACGCCGGTCACGTTCCGCGGGATCGCTCCCGACCTGTTCCGCGAAGGCTCGGGCGCGGTTGCCGAAGGCCGACTCGAGAACGGCACGTTCGTTGCCGACACGATCCTCGCCAAGCATGACGAGCGCTACATGCCGCCGGAACTGGGTAACCTCTCGGCTGAGCACAAGGCCGGGAAGACGCTCGAGAAATGATTGCCGAGACGGGCCTTGCCGCGCTGTGGCTCGCTGCCTCGCTCGCGGCTCTGCAGTTCCTCTTGATGATCATCGCCCTCTGCAGCGGCGTCGAAGTGCGCCGCGCGATGCGCGCGATTGCCGTGGTTCAGGGCTTTCTGACCCTGATCGCCTTTGCGATGCTGCTGCTGGTCTTCGCCCGGAGCGACATGTCGGTCGCGCTCGTGTTTGAGAACAGCAACAGCGCCAAGCCCTTCGTCTACAAGGTCGCGGGCGCGTGGGGCAACCACGAAGGCTCGATGCTGATGTGGGTGACCATCCTCGCGGTCGCCGGCGCATTCGTGGCGTTACTCGCCCATCGGACGAGCGAACGAACGACGGTCGCCGCGCTCGGGGCGCAGGCGGTGCTGGCGCTCGGCTTTTATGGGTTTCTTCTGATCGCCTCGAACCCGTTCGCCCGGTTGTGGCCGGCGCCGATGGACGGGAAGGGGCTCAACCCGCTGCTGCAAGACCCCGGCTTGGCCTTCCATCCGCCGACGCTTTACCTCGGCTATGTCGGCCTGTCGGTAGCATTCAGCTTCGCGGTGGGAGCCCTGCTCACCGGCGAGGTGGATTCGCGTCTCGCGCGGGCGATGCGCCCGTGGGTGCTTGGCGCGTGGATCCTCCTGACGCTCGGAATCACCGCCGGAAGCTACTGGGCCTATTACGAGCTCGGCTGGGGCGGTTACTGGTTCTGGGACCCGGTCGAGAATGCGTCGCTGATGCCGTGGCTCGCCGCGACCGCGCTGCTGCACTCGATCAACGTCCTTGCCGCGCGCGGCGCGCTCAAAGCGTGGACGATGATGCTCGCAGTGATCGCCTTTTCGATGTCGATGGTCGGCACGTTCCTGGTGCGCTCGGGAATCCTGACGTCGGTGCATGCGTTCGCGATCGATCCGCAGCGCGGGACGTTCCTCCTCGCGCTGCTCGCGATCTACGTCGGCGCCGCGTTCACCTTGTTCGCCGTTCGCGCACCGAGCCTGAAGGAAGGCGCGCCGTTCGAGCTGGTCAGCCGCGAGAGCGGTCTCGTCGTCAATAATCTGATCCTGAGCGTCATCCTCGGAGTCGTCTTCGTCGGCACGCTCTACCCGCTCTTTGTCGAGGCCGTCACCGGCGAGAAGCTCTCCGTCGGGGCGCCTTATTTCGATGCGGTGGCAGGGCCGCTTGCGCTCCTGCTTGCAGTCCTGGTCGGAATCGGCCCTCTGATCGCATGGAGGCGCGAGCGGCGCCCGGTGTTCAAGCCGCTGACAATCCCGGCGCTGCTCGGCGCGACCGCGCTCGCGATTACCATCATCCTGGATCCGGAAATGCGGATCCTTCCGCGCCTCGGCTTCACCGTCGCCGCTTATCTTGCGGCAGCGAGTATCCTTCCGCTGATCGGCCGCAACCCGCTACGCGCGCCGCTCGCCACGTGGGGCATGGTGGTCGCGCATTTCGGAATCGCCGTCGCGCTGGTCGGCATGGCCGCGAACGCCGCCTTCTCGAGCGAGCGGCTCGCGATCGCTCGCCCCGGCGACATCCTCGGGGTCGGTCCCTGGGCAGTCCAGTTAGCCGACGTCACGCCGACCGCCGGCAAGAACTGGACGGCGATTGAGGCAGAACTGCGGGCGAGCCGCGGTCCGGGGGTCATCACTTTGGCGCCCCAGTCCCGCTTCTATTCGGACCCGCCGACCGAGACGAGCGAGTCCGCGATCCGGACGTTCTGGAACGGCCAGCTTTACACGGTCATCGGCAAGCAGGACGTATCGGGCGCAGGGCAGCTGCGGCTGTGGTGGAAGCCGTTCGTCACGCTCAACTGGGCGGGCGGGGCGCTGATCGCCATCGGCGGGGCGCTGGCGCTGCTCGGACGGCTGTGGCGGCTCGTCTGGCGGCGGCGGCCGCCCGAGCGCGAATGGCGCCGTGAGCGCTACGCATGAGCCGCGCCGTCCGCTTCGCGCCATTGGCGCTGCTGCTCGCGATCATCGTTGCGCTGGTGTGGCGGCTTGCGACGCCGGTGGACACCAACGTCCACTCGAATCTCGAGGGCAAGCCGCTGCCCGCGTTCAATCTGCCGGCAATCCTGCCCAACAAACCGGCTCTCTCGTCCGCAGACCTCGCGACGGGTCAGCCGCATCTCGTGAACATCTTCGCCAGCTGGTGCGTGCCGTGCATCACCGAGGTCAAAGTCCTGCAGAGGCTCAAGCAGAACGGCGTCCACATCGAAGGCATCGCCGTCCGCGACCGCCCGGATGACCTTACGGACTTCCTCGCCCGCAACGGCGACCCCTATGAGCGCATCGGGGGCGACGACCAGAGCCAGGTCCAAATCTCTCTAGGCTCGTCCGGTGTTCCCGAAAGCTTCGTCGTCGATGGCAAGGGCGTGATCCGCTTCCAGCAGATCGGCGCAATCCAGGCGTCCGACGTGCCGATGATCCTTTCCAAGCTGGAGCAGGCGCGGTGACGCGGTTCCTGCTCTTCGTTGCCCTCGCGGCCGCGCAGCCGCTCTATGCCGACAGCCACTTGCCGCCGTCCTACTTGTCGGATCGCCAGCTTCCGAATCCGAATCAGGAGGCCGAGGCTCAGGCGCTGATGGAGCAGATCCGCTGCCTCGTCTGCCAGGGCCAGTCGATCGCCGATTC
>JABFXK010000068.1 GCA_013361785.1 Sphingomonas sp. | reverse complement strand
CGGCGGCATGCTCGGCCTCTTCGCGAAGGAGCGCTTCGCGATCCGCCTTCGGAATTTGATAATAATCGGGGTGGATTTCGCTGAACGCCAGGAAGCCGTGGCGATTGCCGCCGTAATCGATGAACGCCGCCTGGAGCGACGGTTCTACCCTGGTGACCTTGGCGAGATAGATATTGCCTTTGAGCTGTTTGTGCTCAGCGGATTCGAAGTCAAACTCCTCGATCCGGTTCCCTTTGACGACGGCGACCCGGGTCTCCTCCGGGTGGCGCGCATCGATAAGCATGCGCATGGACATTGAAATTTCTCCGGGCGCGGCGGTCGAGCGTTCGGTCGCTCAGCCGCGCGATGATAAGGGCCTCGAGGCCGGCATACTGGCCGAACTCGATGGCGGGATGACTGGAATGCGTGTCTGCTCGGCTCGCCATCCCGCGGCAGTGCGCAGGGGACGCCGCTTCACCGAAGAGCGGTAGAAGGGCAGTCTGTGGCGTCATTCGAGCGTCAACCTCGTGGGGCCGCGTTCGTCGCACCGTCCGCGGCATGAATTCCCCGGCATTGCGCCGAAGATCGGCTGCCGAGTTAGCATCGCCGACTCCGGGCCGCAACTACCCGGGCCCGGTTTGAATGGGCGTGAAAGTTAAATTTCCTGTTAACCAAAATGCCGTGATACTATTGCCTTGCGGGTCAATGGGTTGGTCATGAAGGCACTATTCGGCAGGAAAGGAGCGATCGCCGGTGCGGCAGTGGTGGCTGTCGCTGCGGGAGCGCTCCTGCTCGTCTTCGCCGAACGCAGTGGCGCGGCCGCGCAGTCAACCCTCACCGTTCGCCTTCCCCCGCCGGTGACCGACACCATCTACGCAGCGCCGGAGGCGCGGGGTCGGCCGATCGTCGTCATCGATCCGGGCCACGGCGGCCGCGATCCCGGCGCAACCAGCGTGTCGGGCCAAGTGGTCGAGAAAGACCTGACGCTCGCGCTCGCGCGGGAGCTCCGCGACGTTCTGGTCAAGCGCGGGCGCGTTCGAGTCGCCATGACTCGCGACGACGACCGTTACCTCGGCCTCGATGAGCGCGCGGCGGTCGCCCGGCGCCTGAATGCTGCAATGTTCGTGTCGCTGCACATGGACAGCGCGCCCAACCCGCTCGCGCGGGGAGCGACCGTCTACTCGCTTTCCGATGTGGCTTCGGACGAAGAAGCGGCGCGGTTGGCGGCATCAGAAAACCGTGGCGCGGCAGCCGACGGGTCCGATGGTTCGGTTCAATCGATGCTCTCTGATCTTGCCATGCAGGCGCAGATGAGTGCCTCGGCAGAGCTCGCGACGAGGCTGGTCGGCAAATCAGCGGGGCGGTTTGAGCTTCGCCCGAACCCGCATCAGTTCGCTTCTTTCTGGGTGCTGCGGAGGGCCGACGCGCCGGCGGTGCTGTTCGAAGCGGGCTACATCAGCAATGCCGACGACGAAGTCCTGCTCCGCTCTCCCGACCAGCGTGCGAAGCTCGCGCTCGCGCTAGCCCAGTCGATCGAGAGCGAAGTCGCGGCCAGCGCTCGCCATTAAGCCGCATTAACTGGCTTTCCGCGCAACTCGGGACGGGCTAGACGCAACGTCGAATGAAGTTTGAGCGTCTGACTCCTCCCGGGTGGCAGCTTCCCGACCTCGTCGCCTTCAACACCAGGGTGCACGAGTGGGTCGATCCGTGGTGGGCGCGCTCGTGGGTGCGGTGGATCAGCTGGGCGATCGCCGGGCTGTTCGTGCTGTTCGCCGCAATGTGGATCTACTTCGCGGCGGGACTTCCGTCTGCAAAGACCCTGCTCGCGTACCAGCCGCCATTGCCGACGAACATCCGCGGTTACGATGGCGACCCAGTCCAGACCTTCGCTCGCGAGCGGCGGGTCGACCTGACCTACGACGAATTTCCGCCGCTGCTTGTCCACGCGTTTATTTCGGCCGAAGACAAGGACTTCTTCCACCATCACGGTATCGACTACACCGGCTTCATCAAGGCGGTCTTCAATTACACGACCCACCTCGGCCGCGGCGGCCGGGTCGCGGGCGGCTCGACCATCACGCAGCAGGTCGCGAAATATCTCCTTCGCGACAGCAGCTACAATGTCGGCCGAAAGGCGCGCGAGGCGATCCTCGCCTTCCGGCTCGAGGACACGCTGACCAAGCAGCAGATCCTGGAGCTCTATCTCAATTCCATCTTCCTCGGCCGCAACGCTTATGGCGTGCAGGCTGCCGCCCGCGCCGATTTCGAC
>JABFXK010000175.1 GCA_013361785.1 Sphingomonas sp. | reverse complement strand
GTTGCGTCATCGGCGCGAAGATCGGTTGCGGCTCGGGCCAGCGGCAGACGGTCAGCTCGAACCGCTCACGGGTGCGCTCGACGCGGCGGGAAAGGCACTCCTGCCCACGATGCTGAAGGTCGCGCAGCTGCCCGAACAGTTCGGAACGCACCGGCACTGCCATTTCGGCCGCGGCGGTGGGGGTCGGCGCGCGCCGGTCGGCGGCGTGGTCGATCAATGTCGTATCGGTCTCGTGTCCGACGGCGGAGATCAGCGGGATCGGCGATTCGGCCGCCGCGCGGACCACCTCTTCCTCGTTGAACGCCCACAAATCCTCGATCGAGCCGCCGCCGCGGGCGACGATCAGCAGGTCGGGCCTGGGGTCGATTGAAGAAAAGGCTCGGATCGCAGCCGCGACCTTCGCCGCCGAACCTTCGCCTTGCACGGGCACCGGCCACAGGATCACGCGCGTCGGGCAGCGATCCGAGAGCCGGTGGAGAATGTCGCCGATGACCGCGCCGGTCGGCGAGGTGACGACCCCGATGACCTGTGGCAGGAACGGCAGCGGGCGCTTCCGCTCCGGCGCGAACAGTCCCTCGGCAGCGAGCGCCTTGCGGCGTTTCTCCAGCAGCGCGAGCAGCGCGCCCTCGCCCGCGATCTCCATCCGCTCGACGACGATCTGGTATTTCGAGCGGCCCGGATAGGTGGTCAGCTTGCCCGTGGCGATGACTTCGGCGCCGTCTTCGGGAAGGAAAGCGAGAGCAGCCGCGTTGCCGCGCCAGATCACCGCATCGATGCAGGCATTCTCGTCCTTCAAGGTGAAATAGCAGTGGCCGGAGCCGTGGCGCTTGAACCCACTGATCTCGCCGCGAACGCGGACGTGGCCGAACGCGCTTTCGACCGTTTTCTTGAGCGCGCCGGAAAGCTCGCTGACGCTGAGCGCGGGCGAATTGTCGCCGGGGGCGACGTTCGCTAACAGGCCGGCGCGTGCTTCTTCGGGAATGTCCATGAATATTCTGCTGCTTGGCTCGGGCGGACGCGAGGATGCGCTCGCATGGAGACTTAGGCAATCGCCGAGCTGCGACAAGCTCGTCGCGGCACCCGGCAATCCCGGGATCGCGCGCTGGGCCGATTGCGTCGACATCGATCCGTGCGATTCGGCCGCAGTGGTCGAGCTGGCGAACAAAAACCGGATCGACCTTGTCGTCGTCGGCCCGGAAGCGCCCTTGGTCGCGGGCGTTGCCGATGCGCTGCGGGAGGCGGGCATCGCCGTGTTCGGGCCGAACGCCGCGGCCGCCCAGCTGGAAGGATCGAAGGGCTTCACCAAGGACCTCTGCCGGGTGAACCACATCCCGACGGCGGATTACGTGCGCGTGGAGCTGGCGGCGGATGCGAAAGCCGCGCTCGAGCGCTTCGGCATTCCGGTGGTGATCAAGGCGGACGGGCTCGCCGCCGGGAAGGGCGTCACCGTCGCGATGACGCGTTCGGAAGCGGAGGCGGCGATCGACGCTGCCGGCGACGGGCCGCTGGTCGTCGAAGAATTTCTCGAGGGGGAGGAAGCGAGCCTGTTCGCGTTGGTCGACGGCGAAACCGCGGTGCCTCTCGCCTCGGCGCAGGATCATAAGCGCGTCGGCGAAGGGGACACCGGGCCGAACACCGGCGGCATGGGCGCTTATGCCCCTGCCCCCGTGCTGACACCCGAGCTGCAGGCGCGCGCCATGGACGAGATCGTCGGGCCGACGGCGCGCGCACTCGCCGCGGCCGGAACGCCGTTCAGCGGTGTGCTTTATGCGGGGCTGATGCTGACCGCCGAGGGCCCCAAGCTGATCGAATATAATGTCCGGTTCGGCGACCCCGAATGCGAGGCGATCATGCCGCTGATCGCTGGGGACTTCGCCGAGCTGCTGCACGCAGTGGCCACGGGGCGGCTTGCACAGATCGAGCCGCCGCAGCTTTCGGGTGAGCATTCGATGACAATCATCGTCGCCGCCCGTGGCTATCCCGGCACGCCGGCCAGTGGCGGTCTGATCCGCGAGATCGACGCAGCCGAACAGGTCGAAGGCGTGACCGTGTTCCACGCCGGCACTGCGCTCGGCGAAAAAGGCCTCGTCGCCAAGGGCGGCCGGGTGCTCGCGGTCACCGCCGTCGCGGATACGTTCGCAAACGCGCGGGCGCGTGCTTATCGCGCCGTCGACCAGATCGACTTCGCCGATGGCTTCCACCGGCGCGACATCGGCTGGCGCGAGCTTGCCCGGGAGAATGCATGAACGCCTTC
>JABFXK010000002.1 GCA_013361785.1 Sphingomonas sp. | reverse complement strand
CGTATGACAAATGGGGGTTGAGGCCGTTCCGGCGATCGACATTGCAGCGAAGATACGTCCGTGGTGGGAATCGCGGATCTGCCTGACGCTCGTCGTCCTCGCAACGATGCTGCCGCTCATTTACCCGCCAATCCCGCCGTTGGTCGACCTGTTTGGCCATATGGGACGCTACCGGGTGGAGCTCGATCTTCATCAGTCGCCCTGGTTGCGGCAATATTATGATTATCACTGGGCAGCGATCGGAAACCTCGGCGTCGATCTGCTGATCATCCCGCTCGGCAAGCTTTTGGGCCTGGAAGCGGCGGTCAAGCTTGTCGTTCTTGCAACACCGCCGCTGACAGCCATCGGAATGCTGTGGGTCGCGCGCGAGGTGCATGGCCGGGTGCCGCCGACCGCTTTCTTTGCACTGCCGTTCATTTACGGCTTCCCGTTTCTGTTCGGCTTCGTGAACTTCACGCTGTCGGTCGCGCTTGCCTTCCTCGCCTTCGGTTTGTGGCTGCGGCTCGGGCGGCTGGAACGGACGGCTCTTCGAAGCTGGCTATTCGTCCCGATCTCCGTCGCAGTATTCTTCTGCCACACCTACGGCTGGGGACTGCTCGGACTGATGTGCTTTTCGGCCGACGCGGTGCGCCTTCACGACCGCGCGCGTTCCTGGTGGCGTGCGGGGCTGGAGGCAGCGCTCCACACGTCGGTGATGGCGCTCCCGCTGCTGATCATGATCGCCTGGCGTGGCGAAACGCACGGAGGATCGACCAGCGACTGCTTCAATTGGAAGATCAAGTGGCACTGGATCTACATGGCGCTGCGCGACCGCTGGGAATTGTTCGATATTTGGTCGCTCGCGATTCCGGCGCTCGCCTTCATTTATGCGCTCATCAGCCGCAAACTGACCTTTTCGCGCAACCTCGCCTTTTCGGCGATCGTGCTTGCAATTTCCTTCGCGATCCTCCCGCGGATTATCTTCGGCTCGGCCTATGCAGACATGCGGCTGGTGCCGTATCTGATGGCCGTCGGCCTGCTCGCGGTCCGCTTCCGCGGCCCGCCCAACCGAAAGATGGCGCAGGTGCTCGCAATCGCCGGCCTGCTGTTCTTCGCGACCCGGACCATCGCCAACACCTTGAGCCTCGGAATCGCAGCCGATGACCAAAGTGCGAAACTGAAAGCGATCGACATGATGCCTCGCGGCGCGCGGGTGATCAGCCTCGTCGGGATGGACTGCAAAGAATATTGGCCGATGCTCCGGAACGGCCATCTGGGCGCAATGGCGGTTGTCCGCCGCGAGGGCTTTTCCAACGACCAGTGGCTGCTCGAGGGGGTCAACCTGCTCGATCTCAAATATCGGGCTGCGGGCTATTTCGCTGCCGATCCGTCACAGCTCGTTCGCCCCAATCGCTGCTTCGATCCGCTGCACCGGATGATCGACGATTCCCTCTCCAACCTCCCCCGCAACGATTTCGATTATGTGTGGCTGATCGACGTGCCGCCCTACAATCCCCAAACGGTTGCAGACATGAAGGTGGTCTGGCGCGGGCCAGGCACCATCCTCTACAAAACCCAGCCATGAAGCTGTCGATCGTCGTTCCTTGTTACAATGAGGAAGCCTGCCTTGCGGAGCTGCACGTTCGCCTCGGAGCGGCGGCGCGAGCGGCTGTCGGGGACGATTATGAGTTGGTGCTGGTCAATGACGGGTCGCGCGATTCGAGCTGGACGATCATGCAGCGGATGGCGGCCGACGATGCCCACGTCGTTGCAGTGAACCTGTCGCGCAATCACGGGCATCAGCTGGCGCTTACTGCCGGGCTCGACCTTTGTCGCGGCGACACCATCCTGATCATCGATGCGGACCTGCAGGATCCGCCCGAGCTCCTGGCTGCGATGCTCGCGGCAATGAGCGAAGAGAAGGCCGACGTCGTCTATGGCGTGCGCAAGAGCCGCTCCGGCGAGACGGCATTCAAGCGCGCGACGGCGCACGGCTTTTACCGACTGCTGTCACGCGCCACGGAAGTCGACATCCCGCTCGATGCCGGCGATTTCCGGCTGATGAGCAGGCGAGCGCTCGATGCGCTGCTCGCAATGCCTGAGCAGGCACGGTTCATTCGCGGCATGGTGGCTTGGATCGGGTTCAGGCAGGTGCCGTTCGCCTATGACCGGCAGGAGCGCTTTGCGGGCGAGACCAAATATCCCTTGAAGAAGATGATGCGCTTCGCCTTCGATGCGCGGACCGGCTTCTCTTCCGCACCCTTGAAGCTCGCCAGCCATGCCGGCCTGCTGCTCTC
>JABFXK010000285.1 GCA_013361785.1 Sphingomonas sp. | reverse complement strand
CCCGGCCGGCGCTGTTTGCAGATGCGAGTTGTGTTAGCGGTGCGAGCTGCTTTTGCGTCCGCCGCCGTGGCTGGCTTTGCCGCCCTTGCTCGCGATCTCACGCTGCTTTGCCGGATCCATGGCCGCAAAGCCTCGCTTCGACCGACCGCTCGTGTTGGTTGCCATATCGATTTCTCCAAATGCCGTTTGGCGCCTTCAAAAACGCCGCACCCACAGCTCGGTTCACAAAGCTGATAGAGGTTAGGAACGGCTGTTTTCCGCCGCTTCAACATGAATGCTTGCTGTCAAATCTGTTCCGATGGCGGAACCCGGCCGCGCGCCCGTGGATTATTGCATGCCAGCAGGATCTTCTCAGATCGTTCGCGAGATACTGTGCACTGAATAGGGGGCGTAATGCGGCGAATGACCACCGCAGTTACCACGGTCGGCGTTCTCGTCGCCGCGAGCGCACTGGCCGCCTGTAACAAAACGCCCACCGCACGCTCGACCGGACCGCAGATCTACGAACCCCTCGTCGGCGGAGCCCATGCGCTTCCGCCTGCTGCCGCCGCTCCCGCGGACGACGGCAACTGGACGATGCCGGGGAAGAATTATGCGCAGACCCGCTTCTCGGCTCTCAATCAGATCACGCCCGCGAACATCGGCAAGCTGTCGTTGGCGTTCACTTTCTCGACCGGGACGACGAAGGGCTTTGAAGCGCCGCCGCTGGTCGTCAACGGCACGATGTACGTCATTACGCCATACCCGAACTATCTGTTTGCGCTGGACCTGACGAAACCCGGCGCCCCGACCAAATGGGTCTTCAAGCCCAAGCCAGCGGCGGCGTCGCAGGGCGTCGCCTGCTGCGACGTCGTCAATCGCGGCGCGGTCTACGACAACGGGAAAATCTTCTTCAACACGCTCGACGGTCAGACCTTCGCGGTCGATGCGAACAGCGGCCAGATGGCGTGGCGAACGCAGCTCGGCGACATCCAGAAGGGCGAGACGATGACGATGGCGCCGCTCGTCGCCGACGGCAAAGTGATCGTCGGCGATTCGGGCGGCGAGATGGGCGTCCGCGGATGGCTGGCGGCGCTCGACGAAGGCAGCGGCAAGGTCGCGTGGAAGGCTTATCACACGGGTCCCGACAAGGACGTGCTGATCGGTCCGCGCTTCCATCCCTTCTATGCGATGGACCGCGGCAAGGACCTCGGGGTCAGCAGCTGGCCGCCGGAGGCGTGGAAGATCGGCGGAGCGACCGCATGGGGCTGGGTCACCTACGATCCGGCAAGCAAGCTGATCTACTACGGCACGTCGAATCCGGGACCGTGGAATCCGAACCAGCGGCCCGGCGATAACAAATGGTCGGCGGGCATCTTCGCTCGCGACGTCGATACGGGGCAGGCCGTTTGGTACTATCAGAGCAGCCCGCACGACCTGTACGACCATGACGACATCAACGAGATCATTCTTGCCGATATCCCGTGGGGCAACAGCCGGCGCCCCGTACTCCTCCGGCCCGGCCGCAACGGGTTTTTCTATGTGATCGACCGCCGCAACGGCGAGGTGCTGAGCGCAACGCCCTACGGTTATATCAACGGTTACAAGGGCGTCGATCTGAAGTCCGGAAGGCTGATCCCCAACCCGGACAAAGAGCCGAAGCCCGGCCGGGTCACGCGCGACATCTGTCCCGCGTCGCCCGGCGCCAAGGACTGGAACCCGGCGGCATTCAGCCCGATCACCGGGCTCGTCTACATCCCGCACATCAATCTCTGCCAGGACGAAGGCCACAGCGAGGCGAATTATATCTCGGGAACGCCGTACGTAGGCGCGGATGTGAAGATGTACGCCGGCCCCGGGGGGAACCGCGGCGTGTTCACCGCCTGGGACCCAATCCGTCACCGCGCGGTTTGGGAAATCAAGGAAGACCTGCCGCTGTGGAGCCCGGCGCTCGTGACCGCCGGCAATATCGTCTTCTACGGGACGATGGACGGCTGGTTCAAAGCCGTCGACGCCCGCAACGGCAAGCTTCTCTGGCAGTTCAAGGCCGGGAGCGGGATCATCGGTCAGCCGATCAGCTACAAGGGCCCCGACGGCCGTCAGTATATCGCAGTGATCGCCGGCGTCGGCGGATGGGCGGGAGCGATTGTCTCCGCGAACATGGACCCGCACGATCCCACCGGCGCTCTCGGCTTTGCCAACGCGATGAAGGACCTGCCCCTCAAGTCCACGGCGGGAGGCATTCTCTATGTCTTCACCCTTCCGCGCTAGCGTCCTCCTGATCGCCGCTGCGGCGCTGACTCTCGGCGCATGCGACCGGGAAGAGCATCACAGCCGCGCCAAGCCCATCGGCGAAACCGTGCCTGCCGGAGCCAGCGCGCCCACGATCTTCCCGGGCGACAGCACGCCGCCACCGCTCGATCCCCGAGCCGCGCTTTACGACAATAACGCCAATGCCATCGGCAAAGGCCAGCAGCTCTTCATCCAGATGAACTGCGTCGGCTGTCACAGCCACGGGGGCGGTGGCATGGGTCCGCCGCTGATCGACGACCAGTGGCGCTACGGCGGCCGGATCGATCAGATCGCGACAACCATCGCCGAAGGTCGCCCGAACGGCATGCCGTCGTGGCGCGGCAAGCTCACCGAGGATCAGATCTGGGACCTCGCCGCCTATGTGCGGTCGCTGTCCGGACTCCCGAGCAAGGACGCGGTGTCGAGCCGCTCCGAAGGCATGAGCGCAGGCACTCCGCAGACGCTCACTCCGCACGGCGAAATGTATAACTCGGACGCGGCTCAACAATGAGCCTGCGCTGGCCCGCAATGGCAGCCCTTCTCCCGCTGCTGCTGCTCGGCGCGTGCCAGGTCCAGCATTACCAGAGCGACTTCGGCGGCGCTGCGGTCGAGGACCGTCAGTTCCTGACTTTGTTCTGGATCTTCATCGCAGTGTGCGCCTTCATGTACGCGCTGGTGGTCATCTTCTTGGTTGCGGGCATCCTGCGCATGCGGCGAGCGGAGGCGAACGTCGTCGAGACCGGGCGGCATCATCAATCCGATCCGCTGATGCATACGACCTTGATCGGCTGGACCGCGCTGATCGGAGTCGGCCTGGCCGGCCTCGCGATCGCCAGCTTCTTTGCCGACCGCTCGATGGCCAAGGCCGCGACCAACCAGAAACTTTCCGTCACACTCACCGGCAATCAATGGTGGTGGGACATCAAATATAATGCCGCGGACGCTTCCAAGACTCTGCACACCGCAAACGAGCTTCACCTGCCGCTTGGAGTTCCGACGCGGCTCATCCTCGATTCAAACGACGTGATCCACAGCTTCTGGGTGCCGAGCCTCGCCGGCAAGCAGGACCTGATTCCCGGGCGCGAGAACGATATGACGATCGTTCCAAAAAAGACGGGCATCTTCCGCGGGCAGTGCGCCGAATTCTGCGGCGTGCAGCACGCGCACATGGCACTGGTGGTCGTCGTCGAGCCTTATGCCGACTTCGTCAGATGGTGGGATCACCAGCTGCAGCCGGCGCCTCAGCCGACCACTCCGCTCGCCGTCGCCGGATATAAATATGTGACAAGCGGGCCGTGCAGCTCGTGCCACAATATCGGCGGAACGCCTGCCAGCGGCCAGATCGCGCCCGATCTCACCCATCTCGCCAGCCGCAAGAGTCTCGCCGCTGGCACCATGCCGATGGGCGAAGGCAATCTCTACGGCTGGGTCGAGGACCCGCAGTCGATCAAGCCCGGAGTCAACATGCCGACGATCGGGCTCGAACCCGATCAGCTGCACGCCGTCGTCGCTTACCTCGAGACTCTCAAATGACGGATATCCGCGCCGACGCTTTCGATTCGATGCCGTCCCGCGGACGCGAGCGAGTCCGCGTCGAAGAAGAGAACCGGCGCCTCGCTCAGGAGCGCAAGAAGATCGCTCGCGACGGAGCCAAGCTCAAGGGCGAGAAGCTCGCGGGGCGGCTCAACGTCGCCTGGCGCCGACCGCCGGGGATCATCGGCTGGCTCGCGACCGTCGATCACAAGGAGATCGGCCGGCGCTACATCCTGACAGCGCTTGGCTTCCTCGCTCTTGGCGGCGTGCTCGCGCTTCTGATGCGCCTCCAGCTTGCCAAGCCCGACAACGCGATGATCGGGGCCGAGCGCTACAACCAGATCTTCACGATGCACGGCTCGACGATGATGTTCCTGTTCGCCGTGCCGGTGATGGAAGGCGTCGCGGTCTACGTCATTCCGCTGATGCTCGGCACGCGCTCGACCGCTTTTCCGCGCCTCAATGCCTTCAGCTATTTCATGTACCTGTTCGGCGGCCTCATGCTGTGGGGCGCGTTCGTGCTCAATATCGGTCCGGACGTCGGCTGGTTCGCATACACGCCGCTCTCCGGCCCTGAGTTCACTCCGGGCAAGCGGGCCGATGTCTGGGCGCAGATGATCACCTTCACCGAGGTCTCCGCGCTCGCTGCCGCGGTGGTCCTCGTGTGCACGATCCTGAAAGCGCGCGCTCCGGGAATGACGCTCTCGCGGATGCCGCTCTTCGCATGGGCGATGCTGGTGCAGGCGGTAATGATCATCTTCGCGATGCCCGCCGTCGCGCTCTGCTCGAGCATGCTCATCTCCGACCGCACGATCGGCACCAACTTCTACAACGCAGCCGAGCACGGCGACGCGCTTCTGTGGCAGCACCTGTTCTGGTTCTTCGGCCACCCCGAAGTTTATATCATCTTCATCCCCGCGACGGGCTTTGTGAGCCAGCTCGTCGAGACCTTCTGCCGCCGTCCCGTGTTCGCGCACGCGGTCGTCGTGCTGGCGCTGATTTCGACCGGGATCCTCGCCTTCGGCCTGTGGGTTCACCACATGTTCGCGACCGGTCTGCCCCGGGTCGGCTACAGCTTCTACACTGCGGCGAGCATCTCGGTATCGGTGCCGACGGGCCTGCAGATTTTCTGCTGGCTGGCGACGATCTGGGACGGGCGTCCGCGCTTCCACGTGCCGATGCTGTACGTCGTCGGCTTCATCATCACCTTCGTCATCGGCGGCCTGACCGGCGTGATGGTCGCGGCGGTGCCGCTCGACCTCCAGCTCCACGACACCTACTTCGTCGTCGCGCATTTCCACTACGTGCTGATCGGCGGCGCGGTCTTCCCGCTGCTCGGGATCCTCACTTACTGGTACCCGAAGATCACCGGCCGGATGATGAGCGAGACACTCGGCAAAATCGGCTTCTGGATGGTGTTCCTCGGCTTCCAGCTGGCGTTCTTCCCGATGCACTGGAGCGGCCTCCTGGGAATGCCGCGCAGGGTCTACACCTACCCCGCCGGCCTCGGCCTCGAGGTTCCGAACATGCTGTCGACCGTCGGCGCGTTCGTGGTCGCCGCCGCCGTCGGCCTGTTCGTGATCAACGGCGTGTGGTCGCTGTTCCGCGGAGTCATCGCGACTCCGAACCCGTGGGGAGCGGCGACGCTCGAATGGGCCACATCCTCGCCCCCGCCCGTCTATAATTTCGCGCACATTCCGGTGGTCGAGAGCAATACGCCGCTGTGGGACCTCGAAGACGAGCTGCCGGTCGTCACCGGCCTCCGCGTCGACGAGAAAGAGATGCTTCTGACGACCGTCGTCGCTGCGACTCCAGATGTCCGCGAACCCGTACCGCAAGCGAGCCTGTGGCCATTCATTTCCTCCTGCGCGGTCGGAATCGTATTCATCGCCTCGATCTTCTCGCCATGGGCCATCGCCGTCGGCGTGATCCCCTGCTTCATCGCCCTGACGGCCTGGTTCTGGCCCAAGGAACTCAAGCGCACTCCCGAGCCGGTGATCACATGATCCTGGAACCGCGCTTCACCGACGACCTGTCGGACCTCCCGACATACAAGTTCGGGCCGAGCAGCCTCACCTGGTGGGGGATCGTCGGCTTCATGGTGATCGAGGGCGCCGGGTTCGGTCTCGCGTTCGCGGCTTATTTCTTCATCATGGGCCACGAGCAGGGCTGGCCGCCCGAAGGCCGCCTTCCACCGGACCTGCTCGCGGGCACGCTGTTCCTGGTGATTATCCTTTTGAGCGAGTTTCCGAACGCGATCATCAAGAAGGCTGCGAGGGCTGGAGATGTTCCGACGATCCGGCTGCTCCTGCCCGTGATGGTCGCGGTCGGAGTCGTGCTTCTCATCATTCGTGGTTTCGAGTTCAACAGCCTCAACTGCCGCTGGACCGACGATGCCTATGCGTCGATTATTTGGGCGCTGCTGATCCTCCACGCCGCGCACATCCTCACCGACTGGCTCGACACGGTTGTCCTCTGCGCATTGATGTTCACGCCAGTTTCCTACGAACCGCGGCGTTGGGGCGATGTCGACGAGAACAGCATGTACTGGCGCTATGTCTGGATGCTGTGGATCCCGGTCTACCTCATGATCTATTGGGTGCCGCGGCTGTGAAGACCGAGCGCATCCGCGACCGCTTCATGCCCTGGGCGGGACTCGCGTTGGGCACGCTCGGAGTCGGGTTCGCGCATCAGATCGGCGGTGACTCCACCTTTCAGGATTGCCGGGTCGGAAGCCCACTGATCGTGATCATCGGAACGATCGTCGGCCTTGCATTGATCGGCCTTGGCGCGTTCGGCTCCTGGCGGATCTATGCTGGCGACGGCGAAACGCCCGCGCGGAGAATGCTCGCGATCGTGTCGATGATGGCCTGCGCCATCTTCGCCATGGCCGTGATCCTGCCGTTCATTGCGTCGCTGGTAATCCCGCGGTGCTGGCAATGAGATTTCTGGCGGGCATTGTGCTGACGGCGCTCGCCGCGCCAGCCTTTGCGCATGGCTCCCATGAAGGTGCGATCCGATGGACTCTCAGCCCCGATCTCCTGATCCCGCTGGGCCTGGCCTTGCTGATCTATGTCGTCGGCTGGGCGCGCCTGTCGAGACGCGCGTCCACGCCGGTGCGCCCGGCGCTGTTCCTCGCAGGCTGGACCTTGCTCGCTCTCGCGCTCGTGTCGCCACTGCATGAGGCGGGAGAGCACAGCTTCACCATGCATATGATCGAGCACGAGCTGATCATGCTTCCAGCGACTCTCCTGCTAGCTGCATCGGGTGCTGGTGGGGTCCTTGCCTGGGGCCTGCCGCGGCCGCTTCGCCAGTCGCTCGGCGGAAGCTGGAAATCGCCGTTGCAGCGCCTGTGGAAGCGCCTCACGGAGCCGGTCACCGCGACGATCATCCAGGCGATCGTGATGTGGGCGTGGCACGCACCGCCTCTGTTCGACCGGGCCCTCGACAGCTTCGGCTGGCATGTCGCGCAACATGCCTGCTTCTTCATAAGCTCGCTACTATTCTGGTGGGCGATGCTCCACCCGCGCGAGCGCGGCTCGGGCTATGGCGTATCGGCCGCCTGCCTCTTCGCGACCTCGCTGATCGGCGGTGCGCTCGGCGCGCTGATGAGCTTTTCGAGCTCCCCGTGGTATTCGGACTATGCAGCCATGGGGATGACCGGAGTGGGCCTGGACCCAGTGGACGACCAGCGCCTCGCCGGATTGATCATGTGGATTCCGGGCGGCCTGGTGCACGGCGCCGCGGCGCTTGCAATGGCATACAAATGGCTGAGAGCTTCGGAGGGAGGCGCAAATGCTGCGGTCACTCTCCACTAAGATTGTCTTCGCGATCGTCGCCGCGGCCGTCATCGTCGTCGCGATCGCGGCCGTCGCTTGGAAATCGTACGACGACCGCGAACGGATGCGCGTCCATGCGGAAGCCGTCACCGGCGGCGATTCCTGGCGCGGCGAGGCTTTGTTCATCCAGTACGGCTGCGGAAGCTGTCACGCGCTGCGTGATGTACGTACCGCGACGGGTGACGTCGGGCCGCCGCTCGACGGAATCGCGACGCGCATGATCATTGCCGGCCACCTTGCCAACAATCCGCCCAACCTGGAGCATTGGATCCAGGACCCGCAGCACGTCTCGCCGGGCACCGCCATGCCCGACCTTGGAGTCATCACAGGGGACGCGCGCGACATCACCGCCTTCCATTACACCCGCGCGAAATAGTCAACGCAGCCTAAGGCCGAGCCACAAGGTGCGCGGTGTCGCGCGCTCGATCGAATTGTCGCCATTGATCCCCGCCATCACGAGCGCGTCGGCGATATTCTCCCCCCGTGCGATGAGCTGCAGTCGCGGAGTGAGCGGCCACGCGAAATAAGCGTCGAGCATCGTCGCCGGCTTAAGCACGGCCGCGTTGAGATCGTCGTCGAATTGCGCGCCGACCCGCCGAAGCAGGAGCTGCGCACCCTTGCCGTCCTTCTGCCAGCCAACCGCGAGCGTGCCCGCGAACTTCGGAGTCTGCGCGGGTCTCAACCCCGTGAGGACAGTCGCTGCGCCGCTCCCCTCCATTCGCGCATGGGTAAGGCTCGCGCCCGCGCTGATCGACCACGGCCCGGCGGTCCAGTTCGCCGACGCTTCCACGCCGCGGACGTTCACAGCATCGACATTCTGGCGCTGACTGAAGGTCCCGCCGGCACCGACGAACCCGACTTGCGGAAAAACGCCCGGACCTTTGCCGAGCGTCACATTGGCGATCGCATCCTTGAGCTTGTTCACGAATGCGGTGAGCGAAAGATGCAGCGGTCCGCGCGAATATTCGCCACCCGCTTCGGCTCCGACCAGCCGCTCCGGATCGAGCAGTGGATTGGCGGCGGTCGCGTCCGCGCCGGCGCGAAACGGGCGGAACAGCTCGTTCAGCGTCGGAATACGCCAGCCCAGATAAGCCGCCGAGCGCAGGGTGAATCCGCCGCCG
>JABFXK010000093.1 GCA_013361785.1 Sphingomonas sp. | reverse complement strand
CGCAGGCTCTCGATCGCATTTTCGTCCTGATCCGCCCTCGTGAACTGATTTTCGCGCGCCGCTTCCTCGGCGAAGGTGCCCATCGCCCGGCCCTTGTCATAGGCGTCCTCGAGCCCGTCGAGCATCATGTGATCGTAGACGGTGTCGTGGCCGATGCGCGCCCCGGCGCGGTACTTCTTGGACAGGTAAGGCGCGTTCGACATGCTCTCCATCCCGCCGGCGACGATGACGTCGGCCGAGCCGGCCTTGAGCATGTCCGTGGCGAAAATTGCCGCCTGCATGCCCGAGCCGCAGACCTTGTTGACCGTCACCGCTTCCGCCGATTTCGGAAGCCCCGCGCCGAGCGCCGCCTGCCGCGCGGGCGCCTGGCCCAGACCCGCCGACAGCACGTTGCCCATGAACACCTTGTCGACCTGATCCCCGCTGATCCCCGCGCGCTCGACAGCGGCCTTCACCGCCGTCGCGCCAAGCTCGGTCGCCGAAGCGCCGGACAGGGCGCCCTGGAAGCTGCCCATCGGTGTGCGCGCGTAGGAGAGGATGACGATCGGGTCGGATTCGGTGCTGGCCATCAGTGCTGCCTTCAGCGGAGGGATTTTGCTGCGGTGCACATAGTCACCGCCGCCGCCTTCTTCAAATGCGCGCTTGACGGCTTGCGGGCAAAGTTCATGATGCCTGCGTCACGAAAAGGGGTTCCTCATGAAGTTCGGAATTCCACAGGTCGCGCTCGCGTCGGCCGCCGCCATTTTCGCTGTCTCGGTCGCCTTCGCGCAGACGGGCGCGCCGCCCGCGAATACGCCCGCTTTCGCCAATCCGCCGCACAAGAATCTCAAGGTGCTGCCGCAGGACATCACCGGTCCGCAGCTCCTCGGAACGATGAAGTTCTTTGCCCAGTCGCTCGGCGTGCGCTGCACCTTCTGCCACGTCGGTACGGAGGGTCAGCCGCTCTCGACCTATGATTTCGCGTCCGACGCCAAGCCGAACAAGGACATCGCGCGGGGAATGATCCGTATGGTCAAGGAGATCAACGGCAACCTGCCGGCGATCACCGGCGAGGCGGATTCCAAGATCACCTGCTTCACCTGCCATCGCGGCTCGCAGCATCCCGCGACCGCGCCGACGCCGGCTGCGGCTCCGGCTCCTGCGGCTCCGCCAGCTGGAGCAAGGCAGGAGCGCGGCGCCGCCTGAACGCAGGCCGCTATCCACTGCGCCGCCCCCTCCGCTAGCGCCCGCTGCGGAAGAGGAATGACGCATGTCCGACACGGGGCTGGATTTCGACCTCGGCGAAATGGCCGACACGATCCGCGAGACGACCGAGCGCTTCGCCCGGGACAAGATCGCGCCGATCGCCGCCGAGATCGATGAAACCGATGAGTTCCCGCGCCAGCTATGGCCGCAAATGGGCGAGCTCGGGCTGCACGGCATCACGGTCGAGGAGGAATATGGCGGTCTCGGGCTTGGCTATCTCGAGCATGTGGTCGCCCAGGAGGAGGTCGCCCGCGCGTCGGCTTCGGTGGGCCTCAGCTACGGCGCTCATTCCAATCTCTGCGTCAACCAGATCCGCCGCTGGGGCAATGACGAGCAGAAGCATAAGTATCTGCCGCAACTGATCAGCGGCGAGCATGTCGGCGCGCTGGCGATGAGCGAGGCCGGCGCGGGCAGCGACGTCGTCGGAATGAAGCTCAAGGCCGAGAAGAGCGGCAACGGCTATCGCCTGAACGGCACGAAGTTCTGGATCACCAACGGCGGCTATGCCGACACGCTCGTCGTCTATGCCAAGACCGGCGAGGGCAGCCGCGGGATCACCGCGTTCCTGGTCGAAAAAGACATGGACGGCTTCTCGATCGGGCAGAAGATGGACAAGCTCGGGATGCGCGGCTCGCCGACCAACGAGCTGGTGTTCGACGACTGCTTCGTCCCGCCCGAGAATTTCCTCGGGCAGGAGAATGAAGGCGTCGCGGTGCTGATGAGCGGCCTCGATTACGAGCGAACGGTGCTCGCCGGAATCCAGATCGGGATCATGCAGGCGTGTCTCGACACGGTCCTGCCCTACGTTCGCGAGCGAAAGCAGTTCGGAAAACCGATCGGCAGCTTCCAGCTGATGCAGGCCAAGATCGCAGACATGTATGTCGCGCTGAACAGCGCGCGCGCCTATGTCTACAATGTCGCCAAGGCGTGCGATGCGGGAAAGACGACGCGCTTCGACGCCGCCGGCGCGATCCTGCTTGCGTCAGAAAATGCGGTGAAGGTCGCGATCGAGGCTGTGCAGGCGCTGGGCGGAGCGGG
>JABFXK010000043.1 GCA_013361785.1 Sphingomonas sp. | reverse complement strand
GACCGGCGTGACCACATAACCGGTGACGGTGCGGTAAGGCTCGATCGTCCCGACCAGCTCGACTGCGGCGGGATCGAGCAGGATTTCCTCATGAGCCTCGCGCAGCGCATCGGCGACTGGGTCTTCGCCCTGTTCGAGCCGGCCGCCGGGGAAGGCGATCTGGCCGGCATGGGCGCGAAGGTGCTCGCGCCTGACAGTGAGGAGGACTCCGGGTTCTTCCCGGACAGTAATTCCGATCAGGACTGCCGCTTGCTTGGAGGCATGCGCTCGAAGTTCCGGGAGGTCGCCTTCGAGCGGCGGCTCGGCGGCGGGTTGTGCGAGAGCGGCACGCAGCCGGTCCGCAAGCTCGCTCACGCGCCAGCGTCCAGCGGACAGAAGTTGCCGCTGCTCCAGATGCCGACCGGCTCATTGCCGTCGGCGAGCGCAAGGTCGGCCAGTTCATAATAAACGGGGCGGGTGAGCTCGGCTTCGAGGCCGTGGCGCACCAACAGGCGGGGAGAAGGGCCGTTGTCGGTTTCCACGACCCGCAGCGGGTGCTCCCGGCTGAGAATGACGGCGTCGCCGCTGTCGAGCCGGAAGGCGATGCGGCGGTCACGGTCGTTGCCTTCGCTCTGCATTTCGATGGCGCGGAAAGCCGTGCATTCGACGTCGATGTCGAGCTTCTCGACCGGGGTGACGAGCACGTGGCGACCATCAGGCTCGCGCCTCAGCACTGTCGAGAAGAGGCGGACCATCGCTGGACGCCTGATCGGCTGCCCCTGATGGTACCAGGTCCCGTCGCGCGCGATCCGCATCTCCGAATCGCCGCAGCGCTCCGGATTCCAGCGCTCGACTGGCGGGAGGCGGCGCTCGTCTATGAGCTTCTGGAGCTCGGCGAGGCTGAGGCCTTGAAGGGTGATCGGCGGACGGCTCTCAGGCATCCGAGTGTCATTGGATTGCTTCGCTGCTCCGCTCAAGGCAGGAGTGCCGATCGATGAAGGCTCAAAGAACCGCAATCGTCACTGGCGCAGCCAAGCGCGTCGGTCGTGAGATCGCCGCCGCGCTGGTCGACGACGGCTGGGCGGTCGTCGGGCACGTTCACCATGCTTCCGACGATGTCCCCGCGGGCGTGACCAAGGCCGTGGCAGATCTCGACGATCCTCATTGCGCTGAAATCATTTTTGAATCGGCCGAAGCATTGCCGCCGGTTCGGCTGCTGGTGAACAACGCCGCGCGCTTCGCCTGGGACGGCTTCGGCGAATTCGATGGCCAAGAATTTTCGGCTCATATGCAGGTCAACGTCCGCGCGCCGGCGCTCCTGATCGAGCGTTTCGCCACCGCTCAGGAGCCGGCCGAGGACTCCCTCGTGGTGAACATGCTGGATTCGAAGCTCTCCGAACCAAACCCGGACTATCTAAGCTACACCTTGTCCAAGCAGGCGCTGGCCGGCTTGACCGAACTGGCGGCACGTGCGCTTGCCGGGCGCGGAATCCGGGTAAACGGCATCGCGCCGGGGCTGATGCTTCAGTCGAGCGGCCAGAGCGAGGAGAATTTCGAGGCGATGCATGCGAACAACCCGCTGAAGCGCGGCGTTGAGCCGGCCGACGTGGTTGGCGCGATCCGCTACCTGATTGGCGCGCCGTGCGTCACCGGACAAGTGCTGGTGATCGATTCCGGGCATCGCTTCATGGGTCTCGACCGCGACGTCCAGTTCCTGGGGGACGCATGAGCGAAGCGCAGCTTGAAGGGCTCATTCCCGAGACGTTGAAGGTCCGCTCCGCGCGCATCGTGCTGGAATCGTTCGAGGTCCAGATCGACATCGGCTTCCATGACTTCGAGGTGGGGGCGCCGCAGCGTCTGGCGGTCACGATCGAGATCTGGCTCGAGGACGTGGCACCACCTGTCGATGACGATCCGGAGCGCGCGTGGAACTATGATTTCCTCCGCACCGAAGTCGTGGAGATCTCGTCCTCGCGCCGATTCAACCTCCAGGAGACGTTCGCTCATGCGGTGTTCGAGCGGCTGGCGGCGTTCCGCGGCGTGCGTGCGCTCCGCGTCCGAACCTCGAAGCCGGATGTCTATCCGGACGCACACGGGGTGGGGGTGGAAATCGCCTCCTTTGCGGGACTCTGGCCGAACCCATAACCCGAGGGGTGGCTGGAGGGAGGTTTCACGCCTTCCGGCTGTGGAACAAAATGCATTGCACGGCCTTTGAGCCGACGATAAGGAGGCGCGCTTATCGCCGAAGGCATCCTGCCGCATCGGCGATCCCATCCCAGTGACGGGGCGTGCGTTCCGACGCCCGGTCGTGACCGTGGGTACCACGGCGTGTCGAGGAGAAGTGCGGGTTAAATGTCCTACGCGCAACGCAAGCAGCTGAGCGGCAATCCGGCCCTGTCGATCTTTCTGACGGTCGCCGTCGTAGGGTCGCTGTTGTACGCGATCGTCACCGGTCTGGCCTACGACGTGGTCAAGAAGGCAGCCGAAAACCTCAAGGTGATCGACGTCGAGCAGAAGCCGCCGCCACCGCAGCAGCCGCCGCCACCTCCGAAGGACATGCCCAAGGTTCCGCCGCCGCCGGTCACTCCGCCGCCGCTGGTGCAGGTCAACACGCCGCCGCCGCCGACAATCCAAACGGTCACAGCGCCTCCCACTCCGCCGCCAGTGTATATTCCGCCGGTGGCTCCGGCCCCGCCGCCGCCGCCTCCGCCGCCGCACAAGACGCAATCAGCGTCGCCGGCTGCGGGCGACGTTCGGTCGCTGTTCAGCGCTGACGACTACCCGGCCTCGGCGCAGGCCGCGGGTGCGGAAGGGACGGCGCAGGCCGAACTCACCATCGGTCCTGACGGTCGGGTCGCATCCTGCAACCTAATCCGGTCGACGGGTAACGGCGCCTTGGATTCAGCGACCTGCAATATCCTCCGCCGCCGCGCCAAGTTCACGCCTGCGCGCGACAGCAACGGTAATCCGACGAGCGACACCTACACTACGCCGCCGATCCGGTGGCAGCTTCAAGGTTGATCAAAGGCCAGGTTTTTCGACAGGTTTTCAGAAGGAAAATAGCATGCAAGCAGCACCAGCCGCAGCACAATACGGCATCGGACCCGCTCTTCAGCAGGGCGGTATCATCACCATTTCGGTGTTCACGATCCTCGTTCTCATGTCGATCTTCTCGTTCTACATCCTGTTCACCAAGCTGATGCAGCAGCAGAAGATCATCAGCCAGGGCCGCAAGGTCCGGTCGAGCTTCTGGAACTCGCCGAACCTCCGCGAGGCCTCGAACAAGCTTGACCAGAAGAGCGCCTATCGCGCGATCGTCGACGACGCGCTGATGGCGCAGGAGCAGCACGGCAAGCTCACCGACCCGATCGACCAGCACGACTGGATGGCGAACAGCCTCGCGCGCAGCCAGGGCTCGATTGCCGCCCGTCTCGGCGAAGGCTTGGCCTTCCTCGCGACCGTCGGGTCGACTGCACCGTTCATCGGTCTGTTCGGCACGGTCGTCGGCATCTACCGCGCCCTGATCAAGATCGGCTCGTCTGGCGAAGCGTCGATCAACACGGTCGCTGGTCCGGTCGGTGAAGCGCTGATCATGACCGCGCTCGGCCTGGTCGTCGCGGTTCCGGCGGTGCTTGCCTACAACTGGCTGATCCGCCGCAACAAGTCGATCATGGAGGACCTTGCGGCCTTCACTAATGACCTTCACGGCTATCTGATGTCCGATGGTTCGGTGAAGCCGCGGGTTGGGACCGCAGCCCCGGCGGCGGCACGGACGACCGCGTCGACGAGGACCGCTCCGGCCGCCGGCAGCGAGCCGCTGCGCACCGGCCGCACGGACGCAACGCCGACCAACGTGAAGTGATGAGCTCGGAGGTCCGGCGCGTGCCGGGCCTCCGCCGTTTCGAAGCAGGAAAGAACCCAGCCGTATGGCAGGCCAAGTATTAGAAGGTGACGACGACACCGCAATGTCGGACATCAACGTGGTTCCGTTGACCGACGTGATGCTGGTGCTCCTGATCGTCTTCCTGATCACCATTCCGGTCGTGACTCACCGCGTTCCGGTGACTCTCCCGAAGGTCGCCTATCAGCCGACCATCACCAAACCGGAAAACGTGTCATTGAGCGTTCGCGGCGGCCCCGGCGGCAGCTGCGAAGTCTATTGGCAACTGACCAAGGTCTCGCAGAAGGACCTGCTCGACCGGGCCGTCAAGAAGCTGGAGGACCAGATCAAGGCCGTGGGCGGGGTCCAGAACATCAACGAAGACAATATGCCCGAAGCGCACATCCGCGGTGACGTGAACACGCCGTACAAGTGCATCGGCGCGACCATCCTGACGATGCAGGAAGCCGGGTTCCAGCGCGTCGGCTTCATCTCGCAGCCGGGTCCCGGCGCGACGCCGCGGCTGTAGGAGTATCTCGCCATGTCGATGCAGACCACCAGTGACAACGCCTCTGGCGAGCCGATGCTGGATATCAACGTGACGCCGCTCATCGACGTCATGCTGGTTCTCCTGATCATGCTGATTATGACCATCCCGCCGCAGACCCACGCGGTGAAGCTAGACCTGCCGCAGAACACCCATCAGCCGCCGCCGCCGATCGAGCCGCTCAAGAATACGGTCGGAGTGACCGCGGGGGGAGCGATCACCTGGAATGGCACGCCGATCAGCCAGCAGCAGCTGCGCCAGTATTTGGAAGTGACGCAGCAGATGAACCCCGTTCCCGAGCTGCATCTGCAGCCCGACGCGACGGCCCGTTACGAGTTGGTCGACGAAGTGCTTGCGATCACCAAGCGAGCCCACGTCCAGAAGATGGGATTCGTCGGAAACGAATATTATCAGAACATCTTCTAAGACCGGTTTTAGGTTGAGATCATCTGGGGCGGTCCTTCGGGGCCGCCCTTTTTCATGTCGAGAGAATAGTGGCGCTCGCCGGAGCGCCATGCCATTGCTCCCCGCGATGAGCGACCAACGCCGCTTCGCCGTGATCATCCTTGCCGCGGGCCAGGGCACGCGCATGCGGTCGGACACCCATAAGGTGCTCCACCCCATCGCAAGCCGCCCGCTGCTCCTCCACCTGCTCGACCGCGTCGATGCGCTCGGCGCGAACAAGCGCGTCGTGGTGGTGGGCAAGGGACGGGAACAGGTCGAAGCGGCGATTGCCGGTCGCGACGTGACCGTCGCTTTTCAGGCGGAGCAGAAGGGTACAGGCCATGCGGTGCAGCAGGCGGCCGACGCGCTGGCCGGCTATGATGGTCCGGTACTGATCCTCTACGGCGACACTCCGTTCGTGAAGGCCGAGACGCTTCGGCGGATGCTCGACCGGCTCGACGGCGACGGCGGCCCCGGCGTGGTCGTGCTCGCTTCCTGCCCGCCGGACCCGCTCAAATATGGGCGGATCATCCTCGGTGAAGGCGACCGCATCGCGAAAATGGTCGAATATAAGGATGCCACCGAGGAGGAGCGCGCGGTACGCCTCTGCAATTCCGGGATGATGGCGATCCGCGCCAAGGATCTCTTCCGCTGGCTCGGGAAGGTCGGGAACGAGAATGCCGCGGGCGAATATTATCTGCCCGACGTCGTGAACATCGCCGCGGCCGAGGGACGCGAAGCAGTGGTGATCGAAGGCGATCCCTATGAGACCGCGGGCGTCAACAGCCGCGCCGAGCTCGCGCACCTCGAGCTCGAATGGCAGCGCCGGCGGCGCGAGCAGGTGCTGCACGAGGGCGCGACCCTGATCGACCCGGAGAGCGTCTGGTTCGCTTACGATACGAAGCTTGGCCGCGATGTGACGGTCGAGCCGCATGTCGTGTTCGGTCCTGGCGTCGAGGTCGCCGACGGGGCCACGATCCACGCCTTCAGCCATATCGAAGGGGCGACAATCGGGGCCAAGGCGAAGATCGGCCCGTTCGCGCGGATCCGCCCCGGCACGCGCCTCGGAGAGCGGAGCAAGGTCGGCAATTTCGTCGAGCTCAAGAAAGCCGAGGTCGGCGACGGCGCCAAGGTCAATCATCTGTCCTATGTCGGCGACGCATCCGTCGGCGCGCGGGCCAACATCGGCGCGGGGACGATCACCTGCAATTACGACGGCTTCGGCAAGTACCGGACTGAGATCGGCGACGGAGCCTTTATCGGATCGAACACCGCGCTGGTCGCGCCGGTGAGGGTCGGAGACGGCGCGATTGTCGGCGCGGGATCGGTGATCACGAGCGACGTCGAGCCGGACAGCCTCGCCGTCGAGCGGAGCGAGCAGAAAGGGATCGCCGGCTGGGCCCGACGGTTCCGCGAGCGGATGACCCGGAAAGCGGCAGAGTAAGATGTGCGGAATTGTCGGAATCGTCGGCAAGTCCGACGTCGCGCAGCGGCTGTTCGACGGACTCAAGCGGCTGGAATATCGCGGCTACGATTCCGCCGGCATCTGCACGATCAACGACGGGCGGCTCGACAGGCGCCGCGCTGAGGGCAAGCTCGACAATCTCGCGCGTGAGCTGGAGGCTGAGCCGCTGCACGGGACCACCGGCATCGCGCACACGCGCTGGGCGACGCATGGCGCCCCGACGGTCGGCAACGCCCATCCGCACATCGTCGGATCGGTCGCTCTGGTCCACAACGGCATCATCGAGAATTTCAAGCCGCTCCGCGATGAGCTGATCGCCGAAGGGCGGACGTTCGAAAGCGAGACGGACACGGAGGTCGTCGGCCATCTCGTTGCGCGCGAGATCGAGCGCGGCGCGTCGTCCCGGGACGCGGTCGCCACGGTGCTGCCGCGGCTGACCGGCGCCTTCGCGATCGCCTTCCTGTTCCGCGATGATCCCGACCTGATCATCGGCGCTCGCCGCGGTGCGCCGTTGACCGTCGGCTATGGCGACGGCGAGAATTATCTCGGCTCCGATGCGCTTGCGGTGGCGCCGTGGACGCAGCGGATCGCCTATCTCGACGAGGGCGACTGGGCTGTCGTCAGCCGCGAGCGGATCGAAATCTTCGACCGCGAGAACCGTCCGGTCGAGCGCGAGATCGTCGAATCCGGCGCATCTTCGGCACCGGTCGATAAGGGTAATTACCGGCACTACATGCAGAAGGAGATTTTCGAGCAGCCGATCGTGGTTGCCCAGACTCTCCAGAGCTACGTCCGCCCGTTCGAGGGCGAGGTCGCGCTTCCGACCGGCGATCTCGACCTCGGCGCGTTCAAGCGCGTCACGATCGTCGCGTGCGGCACCAGTTACTATGCCGGCCTGGTCGCGAAATACTGGATCGAGAAGTTCGCGCGCGTCCCCGTCGATATCGATGTCGCGAGCGAGTTTCGCTACCGCGAGCCCGTGCTCGAGCCCGGCGGGCTGGCGCTGTTCATCAGCCAGTCGGGCGAGACCGCGGACACGCTCGCCGCGCTCCGCCATGCGCGCGAGGAGAAGCAGCACATCGCCGTGGTCGTCAACGTCCCGACGAGCTCGATGGCGCGCGAGGCGGACCTGCTTCTTCCCACTCACGCAGGACCGGAGATCGGGGTTGCCTCGACGAAGGCGTTCACCTGCCAGCTCGCGGTGCTTGCGGCGCTCGCGGCGAATCTCGCCCGCGCCAACGGTCATCTCACCCGCGAGGAGGAACGCGATATCGTCGCCGACCTGCAGCAGGCGCCGGCGGCGCTCAACGCGGCGCTCGACCACGACGAGGAGATCGCGGCGATGGCGCACCTGATCGCGCCCGCCCACGACGTTCTCTACCTCGGCCGCGGCCCAGACTATCCGATGGCTCTCGAAGGCGCGCTGAAGCTTAAGGAAATCAGCTACATCCACGCCGAAGGCTATGCCGCCGGAGAGATGAAGCACGGTCCGATCGCGCTGATCGACGACAATGTCCCGGTGATCGTGCTCGCGCCGTCAGGGCCTTTGTTCGAGAAGACGGTCAGCAACATGCAGGAGGTGCGAGCGCGCGGCGGACGGGTCGTGCTCATCAGCGACGGTCCGGGAATTGCCGGAGCGGGGGATGGCTGTATCGCGACCATCGAGATGCCTGAGGTCCACCCGCTGATCGCACCTTTGGTCTATGCCGTCCCGGTCCAGCTGCTCGCTTATCATGTGGCGGTGCTCAAGGGCACGGACGTCGATCAGCCGCGCAACCTGGCGAAGAGCGTCACGGTGGAGTGAGGTGATCGGCGGGAGCCTTTCGCGCGTGCAGCAGACAGTGAACGTGTCTCGGGGCACGAGCGCGGTTCGGCGGCTGTTCCGCTCGAGCGAAGCGGCGCTGGTGGTGATGGCGGTCGCCTTGGGAATTGCCGCCGGCCTGCTGACCTTCGTCATGAACAGGACCGCGCATGGCGTGCAGTCGATCATCTACGGATTGAACGGCCAAAGCCTGAGCGCAGCGCCGTCCGTGTCCTTCCTGTCATTGTTAGCGCTTCCGATCGGCGGGTTGCTGCTCGGTTTCGGCACCCGCGCGGCGGCTCGGCGGTGGCGGACCCCAGTCGACGTCGTTGAAGCGAATGCGCTGCACGGCGGAGTCATTCCGCTGCGCGACAGCCTGTTGGTTTGCGCGCAGACGCTTCTGTCAAACGGCGTGGGAGCCTCGGTCGGCCTCGAAGCTGCCTACGCGCAGGCGGGAGGCGGTTTCGCATCGGTGATCGGCCAGTGGCTCCGGCTGCGGCGAGCCGACATGCGCATCCTCCTCGGCGCGGGAGCCGGCGCGGCGATCGGCGCGGCATTCAGCGCTCCGCTGACGGGCGCCTTCTACGCGTTCGAGATCGTGATCGGCGCCTATACGCCGGCGGCCATCGCGCCCGTCGCCGCGGCGGCGCTATCGGCCGTGGTCACCGCCAGATTGCTCGGCCTCGAGGCCTATATCATCGCCCTTCCCGGCGCGCGGGCGATCACCACCGAGGATTACCTGATCTATGCAGCGCTCGGCATCGTCTGCGCCGGCGTCTCGATCGCGATCATGCGTGCGGTGACCTTCATCGAGGAGACGGTGCGCTCGTCCACGCTGCTCGACGCGTGGCGGCCGGCGGTTGGCGGGCTGCTTCTGATCCCGCTGGCCATGGTCACCCCGCAGACGCTTTCGTCCGGCCATGGCGCGCTTCACTTCGATCTCGGAGCGGAGGTCGCGCTGCGTTTCCTGCTGCTCGTCTTCGTTGTGAAGGTCATGGCGTCGGCGGTTTCGCTGGGGTTCGGCTTCCGCGGCGGCCTGTTTTTCGCATCGCTGTTCATCGGATCGCTCGCGGGGCAGCTGTTCGCAGGCGCGCTCGCGCACATCGGCGGAGTGCCGCAGATCGATCCGTCGGATGCGGCGCTGATCGGGATGGCCGCGATGGCTGCGTCGATCATCGGCGCGCCGATGACGATGTCGCTGCTGGTGCTGGAGACGACGCACGATTTCGCGCTGACAGGCGTCGCCGTCACCGCGGCGCTGTGTGCCAGCACCGTCGTCCGGGAAGCGTTCGGCTTCTCCTTCTCCACCTGGCGGATGCACACTCGCGGGCAAACGATCCGGAGCGCACGCGATGTCGGCTGGGTGAAGAACCTGACCGTGGGCAAGATGATGCAGCGGACGGTCGACGCGGTGCCCGCATCCATGTCCATCACCGAGTTCCGACGCCGCTTCCCGCTCGGCTCTACGGCCAATGTGGTCGTGACCGACAATACCGGCGCCTATTTCGGAATTGTCGACACGGCCCGCGTGTTCGATGCCAGCCTCGATCCGGAGAGCGAGGTTGGAGCGCTGGCGGAAATGAAGGGCGTCGCGCTGCGACCCGCCGAGGACGTTCGCCAGGCGATGAACATCTTCGACGCGCACGGCGCCGACTTTCTCGCCGTCGTCAGCGACGACGGCGAAGTGATCGGGACGCTGACGGAGAAGTTCATCCACCGTCGCTACACCGACGAGATGGACAAGGCGCAGCGCGAGATGTTCGGTGAATAGACCGCTCCGCAACTTCCTCCTGATCGGCGCGGCCGTGTTCATTGCAGCCGTCGGCGGCGCCTATTTCGGCAGGAGCTATACGCCGATGGCACAGCCGCAGACGCCGGGAGCGGCGGACCGGCGCCGGCCGATCATCCAGATCGTTCGCCAGCAGCCGGGCTTCCCCAGCCTCGCTGACACGATCGCCAGCCTCTGCCCGTCGATCGCGGCAATTCAGCCGGCGGGCGGGACCGGAACGACGGCGGCTGGATTCGCGATTTCACCGGACGGCTGGGTCCTCACTTCGACGGCCGCATTGCCGACCGGCGACATGGAAGTGCATTTCGGAGCAGGGGACGCGCTTCCCGTCTCCGACAGGCGTTCCGATCCCGTGTCGGGCCTCAGCATCGTCAAGACGGGCGTGACCGGCCTGACGCCTGTGCCGCTCGCCGATCAGAGTTTCCCGCGAGTCGGCGATTTCGGCTTCGCGATCGAAAATCCGGCCGGCGACGGCTGCAGCGCCGAGGCAGCGATGATCGCCAGCGACTTCCTCACCGACGGCGGCGCGCCAAGCGCCTATATCCGGCTTCAGCCGATGGGCGCTGCTCTCCCGGCCGGCGCTCCATTCATTTCCGGGAATGGCCAGGCGATCGGTGTCGTCGCGTCGACAGGCCCGGCTTACTCGTCCATCCCGGCCGACGTGGTCGCCGACATCGCCGACGAGCTGCTGCGCGGCAGCCTCTCGCCGACGACGCACTTCGGCTTTCGCGCCGAGGATTTCGACACGAGCCTGTCGAGCAGGCTGAGTGCTTCGCGGTCGAGCGGGACAGCAGTGGCGCTGGTTCAGCCCAAGACGTCGGCGGCCCGCGCTGGGCTCGAGGCAGGCGACGTCGTGGTCGCTGTGAACGGGTCTCCGGTCGCGAGCGCATCCGAGCTGGGGAGGGCGCTGGACGGCGCCGGCAAGTCCGTTTCGATGGACATCGCGCGGGGCGATCAGCGGCTGACGATGACGATCTCACGGGTCGCCGGGAGCTAGTTGCGCCGGCGAAATCATTGAATTGTCAACCATTTGCTGTATGATGCGCGGCGGGGCGGGAGATACGTCGTGGGTTATTTGCGTCCGCTGAGGACGGCTGACCGGATCGCGAACGAGAGCGATCCCGAGCATTATTGGCAGCAAGGTTATGCGATCGTCCGAGGTCTGTTCAGCCCGGTCGAGATCGCCGAGATCGCGGCAGCGACCGACCAGCTGTACGCCGAGGGCATCGCGCACGGCCGGAGCTTTCGGCACGGCAATCTCTATTACGACGTGGCGGCGGCGAGCGACGGCGAGCCCCTGGTTCGGATGGTGCAGTGGCCGTCCTATCACCAGCGGGTCATGAACCGGGTGCGGCTCGACACGCGGATCGCGCGGCTGGTTGAGCCGCTCATCGGCCGCGACCTGAAGCAGATCATCAACCAGGTGCACTGGAAGGCGCCGAGCAGGCTCGGCCATTTCGCCTGGCACCAGGACAGCCGCTCCCGACGCCCGGCATGGGCCTATCGCAACCTTGCGGATTCGTATGTCCAGACCGGTCTCGCGATTGACCCGCACCGGCCGGAATCCGGCTGCATGAAGTTCGTTCCCGGTAGCCATCTCGCCGGCGACCTCGGCATGGATTGCTCGAAGAAGGCGCTCGGGACCGTGATGAGCGGGGATGCACTCGCCGCCGTAGGGCTGTCGCAAGATGACGCGATCGAGCTGGTGCTCGAACCGGGCGATCTGGCGATGTGGAGCCCCTATCTGGTGCACGGTTCGGGCACCAACAGTTCCGATCACAAGCGCCGGCTGTACATCAACGGCTATGTGCGCGCGGCCGATTGCGACCGCGGCGAATGGGCGTTCCGCGACGGTCGGCCCGTGCCGCTCGGCCCGAAGCCGCAGCTGGTGCATTACGAAGAACTCTACGAACGGCCCGAACCGCATTATGTCTGACTGAATGAAGGTCAGCGGCGGTTGTCATTGCGGGGCGGTGCGGTTCGAAGCTCAATTGCCCGAGCCGCCGGTGCCCGCGCTCGACTGCAATTGCTCGGTGTGCCGGATGACGGGTTTCATCCATGTGATGGTGCCGCATGACGCATTCGAGCTGATCAGCGGCCGCGAGGGGCTTTCGAGCTATCGCTTCGGGACGGGCGCGGCCGAGCATTTCTTTTGCCGCCATTGCGGCGTCAAGAGCTTCTATCAGCCGCGATCACATCCGGACGCATGGAGCGTGAATGCCAATTGCGTTGACCAGCCGGTCGAGCTTGCGATCGAGAAATTCGACGGTGCGAATTGGGAGCAGGCGAAGGCGAGCCTCGACGCGCGCGAGTAGCGCCGGTAGGCGAAGCCGATGCACCGCCCGCTGCGCCTGACGATCGACCGCTCGGCCATCCAGGCGAACTGGCGCTGGCTTCAGGAGCGCGCGGGCGTGACCGCCGGCGCGGCGGTGAAGGCCGATGGATATGGGCTCGGCGCACGCGAGGCTGTCGAGACGCTGATCGAAGCCGGCTGTCGCGACTTCTTCGTTTCGACCTGGGCCGAAGCTGAGGCGCTCGGGAATTTGCCGGAAAGCGTGAGTGTCGTGGTCCTTCACGGGGTCGGGCCGGATGATCTGGAGGCCGCGGTGCGATTGGCTGCGCGGCCATGCCTGAATTCCGCGGAGCAGGTCGCGCGGTGGAAAGAGATTGCGCCCGAGCGCCGGTGCGACGTGATGATCGACACCGGAATGAACCGGCTGGGGCTGCGGCCGACCGACTTCGGCCAGTTCGACGGCCTCACGATCCACACGCTCCACAGCCATCTCGCCTGCGCCGATGAAGACAGTCCGATGAACGCCATGCAGCTCGAGCGCTTCCGCGCTGTCGCGTCGGCTGTCGCTGCGCGGCGCTACAGCATGGCGAACAGCGCTGGGATTTGCCTTGGCCGCGATTATAGCTTCGACCTCGTTCGGCCCGGCCTGTCGCTTTACGGCGGCGTTCAGCGCGTCGAGGCGGACGGGCACATCCGCCAGGTCATGCGTGTCGAGGCGCAGATCGTGCAGCGGCGCAGGATCCCCGCGGGCGAGACCTGCGGCTATGGGGCGACCTTCCATGCCGAGGCGGACACCGAGGCGGCGATTGTCAACATCGGCTATGCCGACGGATACCTGCGCGGCTTCTCGTCGCGCGGGTCGGCATTCGCGGGCGAGTTCGCGCTTCCGGTGCTCGGCCGAGTATCGATGGACCTGCTCGCGGTCGGCGTGGATTCGGCGCCGGAGCTCAGGGAAGGCGAGTGGGTCGAGCTCGATTACGATTTGCCCTCGGCTTCGAAGCAGTCCGGCCTTTCGCAGTACGAGCTTTTGACGACGCTCGGCTCGCGCTTCGAGCGGCGGTGGGTCTAGCGCGCTCGCCGGGCGGCGGAGTCTTGGGCTTATAGCGGCACAGGTCGATCACCGGGCAGCGCCAGCACTCCGGAAGCCGAGCCTTGCAGGTGTAGCGGCCGTGCAGGATCAGCCAGTGGTGCGCGTCGCGTCGGAAGGGCTGCGGCACGATCTTCTCGAGCTTGGCCTCGACCTCATCGACCGTCTTTGCCGGCGCCAGGCCCGTACGGTTGCAGACGCGGAAGACATGCGTGTCCACGGCGAAGGTCTCCTCCCCAAAGGCGGTGTTGAGGACGACGTTGGCGGTCTTGCGGCCGACCCCAGGCAGCGACTGGAGCGCTTCGCGAGTGCGCGGGACTTCGCCGCCGAACTCGTCGATCAGCGCCTGGCTGAGCGCGATGACGTTCTTCGCCTTGGTGTTGAACAGGCCGATGGTTTTGATCGCATCGCGCAAGGACTCTTCGCCCAAGTCGACCATGTGACGCGGCGTTTTGATACGCTGGAACAGGGGGCGGCAGGCGATGTTGACGCTGGCGTCGGTTGCCTGTGCGGACAGAACGACAGCGACCAGCAGCTGATACGCATTGCCGGATTGGAGTTCGGTCGTGGGAGAGGGGTTCGCGTCGGCGAGACGGCGGAAGAATTCGAATATCTGTTGGCGCGTCATCGGAGCTCGTTCAGAGCAGCGCCGAGGCGGCTCACCGCTTCCTCGAAGTCGGGCGCCGGCAGACCGAAACCGACCCGGAAATGTTCCGCCAGCTCGAACCAGCGGCCGGGCACGACGGCCGCGTCGTAACGCTCGCGAAGCAGCGCATCCAGCCGTTCGGTATTGCCGCCGCTCCAGCGCGGGAAGGCTGTGATCCCCTGCTCCGACGGCATGCATTCCAGGTCGGTGCGGGATTGCACAAAGCTGTTCCAATACTCGCGGTTGCGCGCGAGCAGCTCGGGGTTCTCGCCGATCACATCATCGATGTGCTCGAGCGCGACGCAGGCGAGCCGCTCGGCGGGATGCGCCTGATTGACTCCAAACAGGTCGTTGAGGCGCCAGATGCGCTCGGCAAGCTCCGGCTCGGCGAGAATCCAGCCGCAGCGCAACCCGCTGAGGCCGTACACCTTGGTCAGGCTATTAGTGACGACGAATTCGGGGCCGAGCCGCGCCGCCGTCTGATCTGGAGGCAGCGCCGAGTCGAGATAGACCTCATCGACGAGCACTCGGGCGCCGACATCGGCCGCGAGTTTGCCAACAGCGCTCAGATCCTCCTCGCCGGCTAGCGCGCTGCTTGGATTGTGGAGGTTGGTCATCACGATCAGCCGCGTCCGTTCGGAAATGCTTTGCGCCAGCTTTGCAGGATCGAGCCGGAACGCGTCCGCCGGATTGCGCTCGAACCGCTTGATGTCGGCACCGAGGAAGCTCGCTGCGCCGAGCAGCAGCTCATAGGCGGGGTGCTCGATGAGCACTTCGTCGCCCGGCGCGATCAGCGCCGCCATCGCAAGGAAATTGGCCATCGACGTGCCGTCCGCGGTGACGACCTGCTCAACCGCGACGCCATAGCGCCGAGCGATCGCTTGCCGAAGCGGCGCATATCGCGGGTGACTCGCGCCATCGAGATCGAGATCGGCGATGGAGATGGGAAGCGAATCCATTCGGAAATGGGGCACTTCGCTCATCGTCAGCGAGTAGCGCACGGGCGGCTTGAACTTCGCCCAATGCATGTAGTCAGATCGCATCGCCCTCACTCGGCGGCGGTCCGCTTCTTGCGCTGCCAATAGAGGCAGGCAGGCACCCCTGCGGCGAGGATTACATAGCCTATGATCGCATTCACCGGATTGTTCGCGACGGTCGCAACGACGACCGTCCAGCACGCAATGACGTAGATGGCCGTGGTGAATGGGTGCCCCGGCGCCTTGAAGAAGACCGGCTGGTCGGGATTGCGGCGGCGGAAGACGAACAGGGCCGCTCCGGTGAGGCCGAAGAAGATGAAGTCGACCGAGACCACATAGCTCAGGATCTGACCGAACGTGCCCGACAGCGCGATGACCGCCGCTGCGACTCCCTGCAGGACGATCGCGATGACCGGCACGCGCGTCTTCGCGCTGACCTGCGCGACACGGCTGAAAAACACGCCGTCCTCGGCCATTGCGAAGTAGACGCGCGGCGCCGTCAGCATGCCTTGGCTGAGAAATCCGAGCGCCGAAATGGCGATACCGAGCGCAATGAATGTGG
This sequence comes from Sphingomonas sp., assembly GCA_013361785.1. Taxonomy (GTDB): domain Bacteria; phylum Pseudomonadota; class Alphaproteobacteria; order Sphingomonadales; family Sphingomonadaceae; genus Sphingomicrobium. The sequence continues at coordinate 11,640 of JABFXK010000043.1, read as the reverse complement.
CGCCCTTGGTGCCCACGGCAAGACGCATGACGTCCGTCGCCGGAGTCTTGGATGCGGCGAGGCCGTCGGGGCCAAGCGCATGGACGCAAACGAACGCGACGGCCGTGTAGAGCAGCACGACTCCGGCGACTCCGAACAGCAGCCCGCGCGTGAGGTCGCGCTGCGGATTGCGCATTTCACCCGCAACGAAGCTCGAGGTTTGCCAACCGCCATAGGAGAACATGACTGGAGTCATCGCCGCCCCGATCGCGACCAACGTTGAACCGGAGACGGCGCTCGGTTGATGCACGTGAGCCGCGGCGGCGGGAGCGAACAGCAAGCCAACGAACACCAGCGCGCCGATCGCCAGAATCTTGAGCACCATGAGCCCGCTCTGGACGTTGCTGCCGGAGCGGACGCCGAGGCAATTGATGAGGGTGAGGATGGCAAGCACGCCGACCGCGACCGCATTGTCGCCTAGCGGGAGCTGGACCAAATCGCTCAGGTAACGGGCGAAGGTGATGGCGACGGCAGCCATGCCGCCCGACTGAATCACGAGCAGCAGCGCCCAGCCATACAGGAACGCCGGCATCGGCCCGAAGGCGTCGCGGAGATAGGCATATTGGCCGCCGACCTCCGGCCGGCGCGCCGCCAGCTCGGCGTAAACGAAGGAGGCGAACAACGCGATGATCCCCCCGAGGACCCAAACGCCGACGATCAGCAGCGGCGTGGTGACGTGATGCGCGACCTCCGCCGGTGTGACGAAAATGCCGGAGCCGATGATCCCGCCCATAACGAGCATGGTGGCGTCGAACAGGCCGAGACGGCGGGCCAGGCCGTGAGAACTGGTGTCGACTTTGCTCACAGAGAGCCGATGACGTGGCGCATCGAGTAGAGGCCGGCGGGCCTCCCGATGAGGAAGCGCGCGCCTGCCAACGCACCACGCGCGAAGATCATCCGGCTCTCCGCCCGGTGCGACAGGATCAGCCGCTCCTCGGGGCCGAGGAAGAGCACGTCATGTTCTCCAACGACGGTGCCGCCGCGAAGCGATGCGAAGCCGATCGCGCCGGGCTGGCGCTTCAGGTCCGTCCCGTCACGGCCGCGTTGCGCATTGACGTTGGTCCCGCGACCTTGCGCCGCGGCCTCGCCGAGCAGCAGCGCCGTGCCGGACGGCGCGTCCGCTTTCATACGATGATGCGTTTCGGTGATCTCGATGTCCCACTCCGGCCCGAGCACCTGCGCAGCGCGCTGGACCAGCACCGCAAGCAGCGCCACGCCGAGCGACGTATTCGGCGCGTAGAGGACCGGGACCTGCCTGGAAGCTTCCGACAGCCGCGCATCAGCGGTTTCGTCGAGACCGGTCGTCCCGATGAGGATCGGGATGCCTGCAGAAACGGCTCGATCAAGACTCGCCGGCAATGCAGCCGGCGCGGAAAAATCGAGGATGACGTCGGCGTGATCGTGGTCGATCGCGAAAGCCGGCGACGCCTCGGCCGCCGCCGCGATTGCTTTGCCCATTCGGCCGTTGGGCGCGAACAGGCTGATGCGGATCGGCTGGTCGGCGGTGCGCATGGCTGTTGGATTAGCGAAGCCGCTCTTGCAGCGCCAGCGCAGCCGCGGGAGCGCGGATTTTCGAGCCGTTGATCAGGAACATATACACATCCCGTTCGCCGTTCCGCCACTTGCGCGCTTTCTGAGCAAACGCCTTGAGCGACTTTTCATCATAGCCGGTCTCAATCTCTTCGCGCATGCGCTGGAGGCGGGCGTAGGTGAAGTCGGCAGTGTCCGCTTCGATCAGCGGATATTCGTCAGAGTCTTCGAAGACGATCGCGATGTTGCGATCGCGGCATAGAGTGAAGAATTTCTCGTCCCTGAAGCTGTCGTCGCGCGGCTCGATGGCGTGGCGAAGCCTCAGGCCGTCCAACTTCTCCGGAAGAAGGTCGATGAAGCGTGCGATGTCGTCAGGGTCGAATTTTCGCCGCGGGAGAAACTGCCAGAGGATCGGCCCGAGCTTCGGCCCCAGGGCGCTGAAGCCCTGAGCGAAGAATTTGGCGAGACCTTCTTCACCTTCGGATAGGCGCGAGCGCGAGACGCAGTAGCGGGCCCCTTTGATCGCGAACTGAAAGCCATCGGGCACGGTCTTTTCCCACGCCTTCCAGCTTTCCGGCTTCTGGCGTCCATAGAAGGTCGAATTGATCTCGATCGCGGTGAGCTGCCGCGACGCATATTCGAGCTCTTTCGAGTGCGGCAGCTTGTCGGGATAGAAGACCCCCCGCCACGGCTCGTAGGTCCAGCCGCCGATGCCGATGCGGATTTTGCCTTCGCTCATCGCGCTGCCGCTCTATGCTTCCCCGATGGACCTGCGCAACATCGTGATCCTGACAGGAGCCGGCGTTTCCGCGGAAAGCGGCCTTGCGACCTTTCGCGGTCCCGACGGGCTGTGGGAAGGCCACAAGGTCGAGGATGTCGCGACGCCGGAGGCGTTCGCGCGTGATCCTGCGCTGGTTCACGATTTCTACGATGCGCGGCGCGCGAAGCTCGGCACCGTCGAGCCCAATGCGGCTCACCGGGCGCTGGCACGCCTCGATGCGGAATGGGCGGGCGAGCTGCTGCTGGTCACGCAAAACGTCGACGATCTACACGAGCGCGCCGGATCGAAACGGCTGATCCACATGCACGGCGCGCTGACGAAGGGCTGGTGCCTCCGCTGCAACGAGCGGTTCGACTGGGCCGGCCCGATGGGCGGGGCCGCCGAATGCCCGAGCTGCGGCACGAGCGGCATGGTTCGGCCCGACATCGTCTGGTTCGGCGAAATGCCGTATGACATGGACCTCATCGATCAGGCGCTGCGGGACTGCGACCTTTTCGTCTCGATCGGCACGTCCGGTGCTGTCTATCCGGCAGCGGGGTTCGTTCAGACCGCACGGTACTGCGGAGGGCAGACGCTGGAGATCAACTTAGAGCCGAGCCTGGGCAGCTATATGTTCGATGAAAGCCGCATCGGCAGGGCAGGAGAGCTGGTCCCGCAGTGGGTCGAGGAACTACTTCAGTCGGCCCACTCCAGGCCGATGTCGCGGTAGAGCGAGCGGTCCTCGCCCCACTTGGGCTCGACCTTCACATGCAGGAACAGGTGCACCGGGCGGCCGAGGTGCTGCGTGATCTCCGCGCGGGCGGCGGCTCCGATGCTCTTGAGCCGGCGCCCGCCCTTGCCGATGACGATCGCCTTCTGGCTGTCGCGCTCGACGATGATCTGCTGGTTGATCACGGTCGAGCCGTCGGGCCGGTCTTCCCAGCTCTCGGTTTCGACCGCAGTCGCATAGGGCAGCTCCTGGTGGAGCTGGTTAACGATTTGCTCGCGCGTCAGCTCGGCGGCGATCATCCGGTCGGTCGCGTCGGAGACTTCGTCTTCCGGGTAGAGCCATGGACCTGCGGGCATGGCATCGGCCAACGCCTGCCTGAGGTCGGGAACGCCGTCTCCGTCCGCAGCGCTGATCATGAACACCTTGGCGGGGTCGAGCCGCGCCGTGAGGTCAGTGGCAAGCCCGAGCAGCGCGCCCTTGTTCACGAGATCGACCTTGTTCAGCGCGAGGAACAAAGGCTGCTTGCGTTCGCCCAGCGAGGCTATGATCCGCTCGACCTCTGTATTCGCTCCCGCCGCGGCATCGATGACGAGCAGGATCAGGTCCGCATCCTGCGCTCCGGTCCAGGCAGCCGCAACCATTGCCCGGTCGAGCCGGCGGCGCGGCTCAAAGATTCCAGGCGTGTCGACGAGCAGGATCTGGGCACTGCCCTTGATGGCGATGCCCATCAGCCGCGCACGGGTGGTCTGCGGCTTGCCGCTGACGATCGCGACCTTCTGGCCGACGAGCGCATTGACGAGCGTGGATTTGCCGGCGTTCGGAGCGCCGATCACCGCGACGAATCCGGCGCTGGTTTCGGATTCGCTCATTTCAGCTGCTTCAACAGCGCCTCGGCCGCGTCGGTTTCCGCCTCCTGCTTGCTCGTGCCCTCGGCAGTCGCTTCGCCGAGACCCGGGACCGAGACCCGGATGGTGAATTTCGGCGCGTGGTGGGCGCCGGTGCGGCCCACGACTTCATAGAGCGGTGCCTTGCAGTCCCGAGCCGCGGCAAGCTCCTGAAGCGCGGACTTCGGGTGCTGGGGCGCCTTGCGCTGTTCGGTGAGGTGCGGACCCCAGATGCGACTGATGAACCGCTCCGCGGCTTCGAGGCCGCCATCGATGACCAGCGCACCGATCAGTGACTCGACGACGTCGCCGATGACATTGTCGCTCTCGGTCGCTCGGTCATCGCGCGCCTGCTTGCCGAGCCGTACCTGCGCCGGAACGCCGATCTCGCGTCCGATATCGGCGCAGGTCTCACGCGCGACCAGAACATTGTAGCGCCGCGAGAGATAGCCTTCGGGCTCGTCCGGATGGCGTTCATACAGCGCGCGCGCGATCACGTGGCCGAGGACGCGGTCGCCCAGGAATTCGAGACGCTCATAATCCTCTCCGGAGCCGACGCTCTTGTGCGTGAGCGCGAGCTCGAAAAGTCTGAGGTTCTTCGCCCTATGGCCGAGCCTCTCCTCAACGAATTTGGCGACGTCGCCTTTCACTCGGCATCTCCCGTATAGCCATTGCCGATCCGGCCCGGCCGAAGCGCGGTGAACCAGGTCCAGGGCTTCCAATAGGATGCGCTGCCGTCCGTCGACCAGAAAGTCACGAGCGCACGGCCGATCAGATGATCGACGGGCACCATTCCGATGCCGCCGACGCTCGTCGGAAAGCGGCTGTCGAGGCTGTCGTCGCGGTTATCGCCCATCAGAAAGACGTGTTCCGGCGGCACCCGCACCGGCCCGAAGCTATCGGCCGGTCCCTGGACCTCGTCGAGGGTTACATAGGAGGGGCCGCCCGGCAGAGTCTCCAGATCCGCGCGGATCAGGCAGAATGCGTGGCCAGATTCGACCAGCGTCGTCGGAATGGCCGGCGGAACGACGCGGCACGGGCTGTTCGCACTCACGGGGAGCCGGACCGGAGGAACCCGTTTGCGAACCACAGCCGTCCCGTTGAGGATCAGCTGTCCGTTCACGAGCGCGACGGTGTCGCCGGGCAAGCCGATCACGCGCTTGATGAGGTCGGCGCCTTCGGCCGGGTGCCGAAACACCACGACATCTCCGCGTTTCGGCAGGTGGGCGAGGATCCGCCCGCCGAAAGCAGGGAAGCCGAAGGGAAAGCTGTAACGCGAATAACCGTAGGGCCATTTCGCCACCACGAGATAATCGCCGATGTACAGCGTCGGGAGCATCGAGCCCGACGGGATGTCGAACGGCTGGATGATGAGGCTCCTCAGCGCCCAGGCGAATATGAGCAGCATCAGGAAGAAGCGCGCGAGGCTTCCGGCGCTGTCTTGTCTTTCGGGCGTGGGCGAGCCGCGACGGGCCGGTTTGAAGCGCATTCGGTCCGCTGTTTGGCGAGGCGCGGCGGCAGGTCAAGCGCCGGGGTGGCATTTGGCGGCTCTGCCATTATGTGCCGCGCAATGGCCGAACGACTGCAGCCGGGCGCGACAAAGACGCTGAAGCAGCTTTTCGATGAGGAGCCGGACCGGCTGAGCCGCCTTAGCTTCGAGGTCGCCGGAATCTATTTCGACTGGTCGAAAACGCATCTCGACCGGGACATTTTGGACGAATCGCTCGCTCGAGCGGAGCGGATGGGTTTCGGCGCGGCGCGCGACGCGCTGTTCAGCGGCGGCATCGTCAACCCGAGCGAAGGCCGCCCTGCGACTCATGTCGCCGAACGTGGCAGCGGCGCGCCCGACGAGGTCGACGTCTCGACTGCTCGCCGGCAGCGCATGCGCGCACTGGTCGATGCGATTGAGGGCGGTGCCTTCGGTGAGCTTACCGGAATTCTGCACATCGGCATCGGCGGTTCGGCGCTGGGGCCGGCGCTTTTGGTCGATGCGCTGGGACGCCGCGCTTCGACGCTCACGGTGCGGTTCCTCTCAAACATCGACGGCGCGGCGTTCGACGATGCGGTGAAGCCGCTCGATCCCGCGACGACGCTCGTGGTCGTCGCGTCGAAGACTTTCTCGACGCTTGAGACATTGTCGAACATGGACGCCGCGCGCGCCTGGCTTCGGCAGGGCGGCGTTGGCGATCCCGATGGTCGGGTGATCGCGGTCACTGCAAAGCCGGAAGCGGCCGTCGAGCAGGCAATCGACGAGACGCGCATCCTTCAGTTCGGCGAAGGCGTCGGCGGGCGCTATTCGCTGTGGAGCTCGGTCGGGCTCAGTGCCGCGCTCGCGCTCGGCTGGGACGCATTCGAGGCGCTGCTCGAAGGTGCGGCGGAGATGGACCGCCACTTCCGTTTCACGAAGCCGAATGTGAATGTGCCGCTGATCGCCGCATTCGCCGACCGGCTCTATGTCGAGAACTTCGCCTGCCAGACGCGCGGCGTCTTCAGCTACGACGAGCGGCTTCGGCTGCTTCCCTTCTATCTCCAGCAGCTCGAGATGGAATCGAATGGCAAATCGGTGACCAAGGACGGAAAGGCCGTTCAGTGGCCAACGGCGCCGGTGACTTGGGGCGGCACCGGCACGGATGCACAGCACGCCGTATTCCAGCTGCTGCACCAGGGGACTATCGCGGCCCCCGTCGAGTTCGTTGCAGTCCGCGAGAGCGACGACGATCAGGATGCCGAGCATCACCGGCTGCTTCTCTTGAACGCCTTCGCCCAGGGCGCGGCGCTGATGGAGGGCCGCAAGAGCGACGATCCGCAGCGTAGCTACTCCGGCAACCGGCCGAGCACGGCCATCCTGCTCGAGCGTCTGGACGCGCGCTCGCTCGGCGCGCTGATCGCTTTTTACGAACATCGCACCTTCGCGAATGCCGTTCTTCTCGGCATCAACCCGTTCGACCAGTTCGGAGTCGAGCTTGGCAAGGACATCGCGCGACAGCTCGCGGAAGACAGCGGCGAGGGGGAGCTTGACGCGTCGACACGCGCGCTGATGGAAAGAGCGGGCGTCTGATGGCGGATTTCGACCTGTTCGTGATCGGTGCCGGTTCCGGCGGCGTCCGGGCATCGCGAGTCGCGGCCGCCCATGGCGCCAGAGTGGCCGTCGCCGAGGAGCACAAGGTTGGCGGCACCTGCGTGATCCGCGGCTGCGTGCCCAAGAAGCTGCTCGTCTACGGCGCTCATTTCGCCGAGGACCTCGACGACGCAGCGATGTTCGGCTGGAACGTGCCGGAGAAGACGTTCGACTGGGCGGTGCTTCGCGACAATGTGCTCGGCGAAGTGTCGCGGCTCGAAGGCGCCTACACCGAGACGCTGACGAACCATAACGTCACCATCTTCCACGAACGGGCGACGCTGACGGGGCCGAATTCGGTCAAGCTGGCGAGCGGCAAGGAAGTCACGGCGGAAAAGATCCTGATCGCGACCGGCGCCCGCCCGGTGATGCCGCCGATCGACGGCATTGAGCATGCGATCAGCTCCAACGAGGTGTTCCACCTCGAACAGCTGCCGAAGCGGATCGTGATCGCCGGCGGCGGCTATATCGCCAACGAGTTCGCCGGCATCTTCCACCAGTTCGGAAGCCAGGTCACTCTGATCAACAGGAGCGACGTGATCCTGCGCCATTATGACCAGCAGCTCGTCGATCGGCTGATCCAGATCTCACTGCGCAAGGGGATCGATTTCAAATTCCACGCAACGATCGAGAAGATCGAGCGGCGTGACGACGGCTCGCTGCACATCTGCATGAGCGGATGCGACGACATCGACGCAGACCAGCTGCTGTTCGCCACGGGGCGCAAGCCGAACACGGAAGCACTGGGTCTCGAAGAGGTCGGAGTCGAGCTCGGGGAAAAGGGCCGCGTATAGGTCGACGAGGACAACCGCAGCTCGGTGCCCTCAATCTTCGCCGTCGGCGACGTCACGGATCGGGTGCAGCTGACCCCGGTCGCGATCCGCGAGGGCCAGGCGTTCGCCGACACCTTCTTCGGCAGCAAGCAGCACCGGGTCGATTATGGCTGCATCCCGTCTGCGGTGTTCAGCCATCCGCCGCTCGCCGGAGTGGGTCTCACCGAAGGTGCAGCACGCAACAAGCTCGGCGCCATCAAGACCTACACGTCCGATTTCCGCGCGATGAAGAACGTCCTCGCCGGCCGCAATGAGCGCTCGCTCTACAAGCTCGTCGTCGACGAAGGGACGGACCAGATCGTCGGAATCCACATGATCGGTCCCGACGCGCCTGAGATCCTCCAGGCCGCGGCAATTGCCGTCAAAGCCAAGCTGAAGAAGGCCGACTTCGACGAGACGATTGCGCTGCACCCGACCATGGCCGAAGAGCTGGTGCTGATGCGGTAATTGTGGGGGACTTGTTGCAAGACGCGATCATCATCGGTGCGGGGCACAACGGCCTGACCTGCGCTTATTATCTGGCGAAGCGCGGCCTCAAGGTGACGGTGCTCGAGGCCGCGGCGAACGTCGGCGGCGCGGCGGTCACGGACGAGTTCCTGCCGGGCTTCCGCAATTCGGCTGCGAGCTACACGGTCAGCCTGCTGCAGCCGAAGGTGATCCGCGACATGCAGCTGGAGCGGCATGGGCTCAAGGTCGTCCTCAGGAAGACCGATAACTTCCTTCCGGGTGATGGCGATTATCTGCTCTCCGGTCGCAATGGTCTGACGCGCAAAGAGATCGCTCGGCACCACAAAGGCGATGCCGAAGCCTACGACCGCTACGTCGCCGAGCTGGAAACGGTCGTTCGGCTGCTCAAGAAATGGCTGCTTCGCGCGCCCCCGAACGTCGGGCGAAAGGTCAGCGCGATTCCAAAGCTGCTGAGTCTGGGCAAGGACATGGCGGGGCTGAGCCTCGCCCAAACCCGTATCGTCCACGATTTTGCGATGCGCAGCGCCGCCGAGATTCTCGATCGGCACTTCCAAGGCGAGCTCACCAAAGCCCTTTTCGGGTTCGATGGAGTGGTCGGCAATTTCGCTTCGCCGCAGACGCCGGGGACGGCCTATGTCCTGCTTCACCATCTATTCGGGGAAGCGGCGGGTGTGCCCGGCGCCTGGGGTCATGCCATCGGCGGCATGGGTTCGATCGCGCAGGCGATGGCGCGCGCGTGCCGCGAGGCGGGAGTCGACATCCTCCTCAACACGCCCGTCGAGGAGATCATCGTCGATCAGGGGCGAGCGGCAGGCGCTGTTGCAGGCGGCAAAGCTTGGCGCGCGGAAACCATTGTTGCGGGGGTGAATCCCAAGCTGCTGTTCGACCGGCTGATGCCGCAGGGGGCTGTGGAGACGGATGTGGCAGCGCGAATGCACGGCTGGAAGTGTGAAAGCGCGACCTTCCGGATGAACGTCGCGCTTTCCGAGCTTCCCACCTTCCCAGTGCTTCCGAAGAAGGGCAATCACCTGACCGCCGGGATCATCATGGCGCCAAGCCTCGATTACATGCACCGGGCGTATCTGGACGCGGCGGTGAACGGTTGGACCAAGGAGCCAATCATCGAGATGCTGATTCCGACGACGCTGGACTCGAGTCTCGCGCCAAAAGGCAAGCATGTCGCGAGCCTCTTCTGCCAGCACTTCCGTTATGACCTCGGCTCGGGCCGCAGCTGGGACAAGGAACGCGAAAAGGCGGCCGACCAGATCATTGCGACGGTGGATGCGCATGCGCCAGGCTTTGCCAGGTCGGTTATCGGGCGACAGATCCACTCTCCGCTGGATCTCGAGCGCCGGTTCGGCCTGATCGGCGGCGACATCTTCCATGGGAAGATGAGCCTCGACCAGCTGTTTAGCGGGCGGCCGATGATCGGGGCGGCCGACTATCGGATGCCGCTCAAAGGGCTCTACCTCTGCGGATCGGGCGCGCACCCGGGAGGTGGTGTGACCGGCGCTCCGGGGCACAATGCGGCGCATGCGGTGCTGGCCGACCGCGGCTTCTGGAAGCGGCGGCATTGAAGCCGCTCGACGGGATCAAGGTCCTCGATCTTAGCCGCGTGCTCGCAGGGCCGTGGTGCACGCAATTGCTCGCCGACCTTGGCGCCGAGGTGATCAAGATCGAGCGGCCGGGTCATGGCGACGATACACGATATTGGGGACCGCCGTGGCACGGCGAAGGCGACCGCCGGGTCGCTGCCTATTTCCTCAGCTGCAACCGCGGCAAGAAATCGGCCGCGATCGATTTCTCGCGGCCGGAAGGCGCGGCGCTGGTGCGCAAGCTCGCCAGCGATGCCGACGTGGTGATCGAGAATTTCAAAGTCGGAGGTCTTCAGAAGTTCGGCTTGGACGCCGCTTCGCTCCGGACAGCGAACCCGCGGCTCGTCTATGCGTCGATCACCGGCTTCGGGCATGACGGTCCGTACGCCGACCGCGCCGGCTACGATTACATCATCCAGGGCATGGGCGGGCTGATGAGCATTACGGGGCTGCCGGACGGCGTCCCCGGCGGCGGGCCGATGCGGGTCGGAGTGGCGGTCGCCGACCTGTTCACCGGCCTCTACACCTGCGTCGCGATCCTTTCCGCGCTATACGCGCGCGAGAAGAGCGGCGAGGGCGCCACGATCGACATGGCGCTGTTCGACACGCAGCTGGCGATGCTCGCCAACCAGGCGTCGAATGCACTTCTGTCGGGCAAGGACCCGCCGCGACAGGGCAATACGCACCCGAACATCGTACCATACCAGCCGTTCGACGCCTCCGATCAGCCGATCATCATCGCTGTGGGCAACGAACGGCAGTTCAAGCGGCTTGCGGAGATTTGCGGCCATCCGGAATGGGTGGGCGACCCGCGCTTCGCGTCGAACGAAGCCCGCGTGGCCAATCGCGATGAGATGGTGCGGCTGGTCAGCGATGCGATCGCGCAAAGGCCCGCCGCCGAATGGCTTGAGGCGCTCGAAAAGGCCGGCATTCCGGCGGGACCGATCAACCGAATTAGCCAGGCCCTGACCGACGTCCAGGCGGAGCACCGGCAGATGGTGCGTACCATCGCCGGAATTCCGCTGGTTGGATCGCCAGTGCGCCTCGACGGAGCGCGCGCCGATTCCGATCTGCCGCCGCCCGCTCTCGGCGAGCACACCGCCGAGGTGCTGGCCGGGCTGGGCGTCGAAGATGCCGAAGCCGCCCGCCTCAGAGAAGCGGGCGTGATCGGCTGATCACTTGCCTGCGGGCGCCCTGCTTGCGCTCTGCACCAGCAGGTCGAGCTGCTTTTGGCAGCCGTTCTGGATCAGCACTTGCGCGGCTCCGACGAGATCGGCCGGAGGCGATTCGACGGTGACGATGTCGACGCTGCTCTTCTCCCCGGTGTCGGGCCACTCGATCTCGTAGCTCGCCCCGCTCTTCAGCGGCAATGCGGCGGGCCAGGCTGTCGTCGCGCTACCGGCAGCCCAGCTCAGCTGCTGCGAGTTCCCGTCGGCGCTTCGGATCGTGACCGTCGACGCGGCTTCGCTGTCGGGCCGCCAGACTTTGAGCTTCGCCGGGTCGGCGACACACACCTTCCCGCCCTGGCTGACGTCGACGTCCCAGACGCTTGGATTGTGCGCGACCTCGGCTGCGCGAAGTGCGCCGAAGCGCCCGCGCTGCCCTGCGGCCGAGGCAAGACTCACCTGTCCGGCATCGAAATTGCCCGGGCCCCTCAGGGTAGCGGCGGAGCTGGGTCCGAGA
>JABFXK010000024.1 GCA_013361785.1 Sphingomonas sp. | reverse complement strand
CAGCGTCGCCGAGGCGATTGAACATTATACGGGTCTCAGCGGCCGCGACGTCGTCGGCGCCATCGAGGAAAGGATCGGACGCGAGCTCCCGGCCGAATTCCACCAGGCCACGCGCACGCTCCGCGACCGGTCGCTTCGGGAGGGAATCGCTGCGGTCGCCGGCGCCATCCAGTTCGTCCGAGCGCTTCCGCCGTCGATCCGCAGAGCGGTCGCTTCGTCAAGCTCGACGCGGTGGGTCCGCACGCACCTCGAGCACCTCGGCCTTGCGGAAGCGTTCGAGCCTCACGTCTACAGCGGGGCCGAACATGTCGAGCGCGGGAAGCCGGAGCCGGATCTGTATCTGCATGCCGCCCGGCAGCTCGACGTCGAGATCGGCCGAACGGTGATCCTCGAAGATTCGAAGGTAGGCGCTAGCGGTGCGCTTGCGTCAGGCGCGACGGTGATCGGCCTCGCCGCGGGGCGTCACTGTTTCGACGGTCACGCCGGCATGCTGCGCTCGCTCGGCGTCGAGCATGTCGCCCACAGTTTCGACGAGGTAGCGCGACTGCTCGGGCTCGATCAGACGAGCAGGCGGTCACCCGCCTGAGGCCAGTCAGACGAGCAGGTGACCGCTCTTCTTGCGCTTGGCCGCAAGGTAATCGGCGTTGTGGGGATTGGCGGGCATCTGGTGCGGCACCCGCTCGACGACCCCAATGCCCGCCGCTTCGAGACCCTCCACTTTCGCCGGATTGTTGGTGAGCAGCTTGACGCGACCGACGCCGAGCGAACGCAGCATTGCGGCGGCGTGCGCATAGTCACGCTCATCATCGGCAAAGCCGAGACGCAGGTTGGCTTCTACCGTGTCGAGCCCTCGGTCCTGTAGCGAATAAGCGCGGATCTTGTTGGCCAAGCCGATCCCGCGCCCCTCCTGCCGTAAATAGAGCAGCACTCCGCCGCCGGCTGCGCCGATGATCCGCAACGCTTCCCTGAGTTGCGGCCCGCAATCGCATTTCAATGAGCCGAACACGTCGCCAGTCAGGCACTCGCTGTGCAGCCGCGCCAGCGGCGGTTCCCCCCCGAATGTCCCGATCACCAGCGCGACATGCTCCTGGCCGTCGTCGGAGGCGCGGAAGGCGACGATCTGCGTGGGCGGGAGCTCGTCGAGCGGCAGCTTTGCACACGCGACGATCTCCATCGACGGCGAAGCCCGCTCGCGGGCGATCACCTCGATGGAGACCGAAAAGTCCCCCGGCTTCGGTTGCAGCATCCACAGTGCCGGAAGCAGCCCGGCCGAGCGCGCGAGGGTCAGCGCCGATCCGGCGGCTTCCACGCAATCGGCGCCGATCGGCCGCAGCGGCCCCAGCGGCGCGCGGTCCAGGTCGCGCCCAGCATCGGCGAGCGCCAGCGCCGCTTCGGCGTCGAGCCAGGCTTCGCGTTCAATGATCGCTGCCGCCTGCGGGTCGGCCGCGTCGCGCTGATTGGCGAGCTTCAGGGCCGCCGCGCGGTTGCCGCTGATGATCAGGCGCGCCTTGCGTTCGGGATCCCGAAGCTCGAGCAGCTCGGGCGTGGTGGTCTCGACGGCCGCGACCGAGACATCCGCAATCCGTACCGGTCGGCCTGTTCGCAGCATCGCGATCGCCCGCCGGACGGCACCGTCGCCGCTCATATGTCGATCTCGCAGATCAGCGGGACATGGTCGGACGGCCGCTCCCAGTTGCGGCACGGCTCGAGCACCTGGTGCGCAGCGATGTGCGCGGCCACCTCCGGCGAGCACCAGATATGGTCGAGCCTCCGCCCGCGGTCGTTCTTCGTCCAGTCGGGCGAGCGGTAGCTCCACCACGTGAAGCAGCGCTCAGGAGCGGGGAAGAACTGCCGCCCGATGTCGATCCAGGCGTGCGCCTGCTGCAGCCGGGTGAGCGCCTCGACCTCGACGGGTGTATGGCTAACGACCGTCAGAAGCGCCTTGTGGCTCCAGACGTCGCATTCGAGCGGCGCGACGTTGAAATCCCCGACGATGATCGTCGGCTCCCCGAGACTCTCCGACCAGCGGGTCATCCGTTCGATGAAATCGAGCTTCTGGCCGAATTTCGGATTGACCGTTCTGTCCGGCGTGTCGCCGCCCGCGGGCACATAGACGTTCTCGAGCCGGATCCCGCATTCGAGCCGAACGCCGATGTGCCGCGCCTCGCCATTGTCCTGCCAGTCGTGCTTGCCCGGCTCCTTCAGCGGCACCCGGCTCAGGATCGCGACTCCGTGGTGCATCCGCTGACCGTTGAGCTGGCGATGGACATAGCCGTGGCGGTCAAACAGCTCC
>JABFXK010000106.1 GCA_013361785.1 Sphingomonas sp. | reverse complement strand
GAGGGCAACCCCCGGCCGAGGCTGGCGCGGGCAGCCCTCGCGAAGCGAGGCAACACGGGACGAGCGCCGGCGGGTTGCGGGGATGCGGCGCCGGGTCAGGGCCTCTCCCGCGCCGCTGACGGCGCACGGGAGAGTTTGCCGCGTGACTTGCGGGCGCGCACGCGCCGAGCACGCCGCTGGAGCCGAAGCGGGACTCACCAAAGGCGCCACCACTTTCGCCGCGGCTCCTGCATCGCACGGTCGAACTTGCGCAGGGCTCGGGCAAGCAGCCGCTCCGCCCGCCGCCCGCTGATGCCGAGCCGCCGCGCAATTTCGTCGTTGCGTAGGCCGTGGCCGGCACTGAGCGCGAGGACTTCGCGCTCGAGCGGCGACAAAACGGCCGCGGCGCGCTGAATCCGCTCCTGCCCGCTGAGCAACGACGAAGGCGGTTGGCGGCGCATCAGAGATGGTGAAGCGGGACGCCATTGATGTGCGGCACGCCCCAGCCAAGGCACCCGGGCGCGACCGCGACGGGAACGAAGATCCCGGGGATGTCCCAGCGGGCGCGGCGCTCGGCGACCATCGCCCAGGTGAGGCCCTCGGGAAGCCGGTAGCCCTGATCCACATAGGAACGTTCGATATCGGTCGGCATGATGTTGCTCCTTGCTCGGCACGGGTCGGAAACGGCGGGGAATCCGGGCGACGATCCGTTCCGGCGCTTGGGCCGGCTGCAATCGCGGCGGTGAGTAGGGCGCGCCTGCATTCCCCGTTGGACGCGCCCTCCGATCGGTTTTGACTAGTTCCGGTTCGCCGTTCCCGGCCGGTGGCGAGGACGGGCGGCCCTCCCCCTCCCGGGAGAGCCGCCCCGAGGACCGGCCCAGGAGACGTCAGGCCGCTTCCTCGATCTCCTCCACGATGGGATCGTCAGCGGAGGCGGTCTGGTCGGTGCCCGCTGCGGAGGGTTGTTCCCCCGCGCTGCCGTCCGGCGTGGCCTCGTCCGCAATGGCCGGGAAGCGCATCCCATCGGGCACCCAGGCGAGAGCCGCCTGCTTGACTTCCACCTCGGCGATGAAGTCGCCCGAGAAGATTCGCTCGCAGGCCTGCGCGAGCTCGGCCTTCTTCGACTTGGCATAGGGCCCGGCAAGCGTCGGACCGCCCACTTCGGTGAGCGCCGCGAGCGCCATGCTCTTGGGCACCCGATCGAAATAATTGGCGCCGGTCGGCCGCCACCATCCCGCAACGTCGATGCCGAGCAAAGCGCCGAGATGGTCGTGGAAGGCGCAGGCGCGATCGCCCGGCACCCCGGCGCTGGCTTCCAGCGTCCGCGCCACTGCGTGACCGAGCCAGGCGGCCTTGGCTTCGGGCGTCAGTCCGCGGAACGCATCGAAGCGCTCGGCGTGCGTGGAGCCCTCCGTCCAAGTGCGGTCGAGCGCCTCGCTCGCCTCCGCCTGGGCAAGGGTCGCCTTGGCTTCCGGAGTCCTGAAGCCGAACACCGGATCGCCGGGCCGGTTCGCGCTCAGGGTCGAGCCGCTCTTCCCGTACGAATAGCCCGCGTCGCGGTCGATCATCAGGAAGGTCGCGAGGTCGAGTGCGAAGCCCGGATCGGACGCGACGTGCACCGAAAGAATGTCGCGCCGCTGGATCGCGAGCTCGTCGACCAGCACGCGCGGAAGGCTCGCGGCGCGCGGCTGCGCCGGTTCCGCCTGCATCACGGGGCGCTGGTCCGCATCCCCCGCATCGGCGCGCTCGCCGCCATCTTCGTCCGCCGTGATCTCAGCGTAGAAGCTCGCGTCGAGCCTGGGATGGCCGTCGTTGCCGAGCAGCAGGAACGTGCCGACCTGCCCCTTCAGCTCAGGATCGATCACCGGCGGCTTGTCGGTGATCGCGTCGATTTCGCGGTCGAGCTCCGGGATCTTCTCCTCGGCCTGGGCGCGTGCCGCATCATCGCTCTCCTCATCTTCGAGGACCGACACGAGCTCACCGATCTGCTCCTCAAGCTCTGCGACCCTCGCCGATTCTTCCTCGGTGAGCGGCGGCTTCTCGACCGGCACCCGCCGGAGCCCCTCGGTCGCCGGATAGCCGATCCAGCTGTCGAGCGTCGGACGGACGAAGGCGAGCCCCTGCTCGGCGGCGGTCGCGGCGGCGAGCTGCTCCATCTTTTCAGTGGCGAGCCGCTCAAGCAGAGCGACGTCGAGCCAGCGCGCCTCGTCGGCATCAGCAAAGAGGTCGCGCTCGATGCGTTCGCCGGCCTCGACCGCGAAGCAGCCCTTGGGCTTCTTAAGGCTGGTGACGACGAGATTCTGAAGCAGGCCCC
>JABFXK010000277.1 GCA_013361785.1 Sphingomonas sp. | reverse complement strand
GCGGCGGCGCTGATCGGCGGGGCTGGGGGCGCGGTCATCGCGCTTGTCGGCGGGCGCCTCATGGCCGGAAGCCTCGACCTGCTCGCCCACAGTTTTCCCGACTCCCAGCTGCGGCTCGACGGGATCAGCGGCCTGTTCGGCGAGAATGGCGTCGGACCGGCAACACGATTCGTCACCTGCTGTCTCGAAGGCGCCCTGTTCAGCGCCTGCGTGGTTGCGGCGATGATCCTCGCGCAGCGGAGCTTCGGCGAGGACTCCTAGTGGATCGCCTCGATCCGCTTCACGCCTGACTTTTCGAGCTGATCGTCGATCTGGGCGACCAGCCGCTCGAGCGCGGCTTCGTCTGTGCCTTCGGCGCGGGCGACCAGCACGTCCTGCGTGTTCGACGCGCGCAATAGCCACCAGCCATCACCGGTGCTCACCCGGACGCCGTCCGTTGCGTCGACCTTCGCGCCATCGCTGGAAAGCCGGTCGCGGACTTCATCGACGATCGCGAACTTGCGCGGCTCGTCGACTTGGAAGCGCATCTCCGGAGTCGCCGTGGTCTTGGGCATCGCATCCATGATCTCGGTGAGAGACCTGCCACTCTGCGACACCGCCTCGATCAGCCGAACGGCCGCGTAGAGCGCGTCATCGAAACCGTACCAGCGGTGCTTGAAGAAGATGTGGCCGCTCATCTCGCCGGCGAGCGGCGCCCCCGTTTCCTTCATCTTCGACTTGATAAGGCTGTGCCCGGTCTTCCACATCAGCGGTGTTCCGCCGAGCTCGCCGACCCGATCGAACAGCACCTGACTGGCCTTCACGTCGGCGATGATTGTTGCGCCGGGCTGCTCCTTCAACACCGGCTCGGCAAGGATCATCAGCAGCTGGTCGCCCCAGATCACCCGTCCCTTGCCGTCTACGGCACCGATCCGGTCGCCGTCGCCGTCGAAGGCGATTCCGAAATCGAGCTGCTCGCGGGCGACGAGGACTTTGAGGTCCGCGAGGTTGGCCTCGACCGTGGGATCCGGGTGATGGTTGGGGAACCGCCCGTCGACTTCGCTGAAGATGACGTGGTGCTGACCCGGCAGCCGCTCGACGAGCATGTCGAGCACCGGCCCCGCGGCGCCGTTCCCAGCGTCCCAGCCGATGCGGAACGGCTTGCCCGAGAGGTCTTCGAGCAGGCGGTTCACATAGGCTTCGCCGATGTCGACTTCCTCGACGATGCCAGCGCCTTCGCTCCAGTTGCCGACGGCGGCACGCTCCCCGATGGCCTGGATTTCCGCGCCGAACACCGAGCGGCTTTTGAGGAGCAGCTTGAAGCCATTGTAGTCGCCGGGATTGTGGCTCCCAGTCACTTGGATGCCGCCGTCGACGTCGAGATAATGGGTCGCGAAATAAAGCATCGGCGAAGGACCCATGCCGATCTGCACGGCGTCGATCCCTCCCTCGGTAAGGCCACGGATCAGCGCAGCCTGAAGCAGCGGAGAATGGGTGCGCCCGTCGCGTCCCACGGCGATCCGCTGCGCGCCTTCATCGCGGGCCTTCGCGGCAAAGGTGCGGCCGAGCGCATAAGCGTCGGCTTCAGTCAGCGTGTCGCCGACGATCCCGCGGATGTCATATTCGCGAAGGATGGTGGGGTTGAACTGGTGCGTCATGCCGCTGCCTTACGCAGCGACGGCGAATTGGTTCAACCCGCCGCGGCGAGCTTCTGCTCCTCCTGACCAGGGATGGCGAGCCCGGCGATCATCTCGCGCAGCTCCTGCCGAGCAGTGATATGCGCGATTCCGACTTCGCCGAGCTGCGGCAGATCGAGCAAAGTGAGGCCCTTGGGGAACAGCTCGCGATAGATCACGCGTTCGCCGAGGCCGGGAATCACTCGAAAGCCGACGCGCCTGGCGAGCTCGTCGAGTGCCGCGCCGACGCGCTTCAGATTGTGCGATTCGATGTGCTGGAGCCGGTTCCTGAGCACGACCCAATCGACGCTCTTGCCGGTGGCCTTCGCGCGCTGGGTGCGGCTGTTCCAGATCAGCTCGGCATAGAAGCTTGGCCGGGTGATCTTGTAATTCTCGGGATGCACCTGACCGATCAGGTCAAGGTCGACAAAGCTGTCGTTCATCGGCGTGACGAGCGTGTCCGCCTTGAGGATCGCCGCCTTGGCTACGGGATCGTCGCGCCCTGGCGTGTCCACGACGATTACGTCCGCATGCTCCGCGAGCCGGCCTATTGCTGCGGTGAGCCCCGCTTCGCTTTGCTCTTCCAGCACCTCGTAAGTCGCTTGGGGAAGCTCGGTCTCCAGCCGGCGCATGGTCGCGTCCC
>JABFXK010000045.1 GCA_013361785.1 Sphingomonas sp. | reverse complement strand
GCGGCAGCGTCCCTTTTTGCATTAGCGCGCGCACTATCCTGCAACTCCCGAAAGGGGACGAAGACAAATGACACCCGCCGCCCGTCTCATCCTGTCCGCGTCGCTGTTTTCGCTCGCACCATGCGCGAGCTTGGCCGCGCAGACTCCTGCCCCGGCGGCACTGGCGCAGGCGAGCGCGCACGATCGTCTGTTCGAGCTGTTCAAGGAGAGCGACGAGGCAAGCCTGAAGCGCAATCCGCTCCAGGCCCTATTCCGCGGCGACCTGCGCTACGCCGACCGGCTCGGGGACCTGTTCAGCGACGCACATTATCAGGCCGAGAAAGCCGCGGCCGAGCACGACCTCGCCGCGCTTCACACCATCCCGCGCGACCGACTCAATGCGACGGACAAGATCGCTTACGACGTGTTCCAATATCAGACCGAGGACCAGCTTCGTGGCTTGCAGCCCGATCTCCTGGAGATCAGCGAAGCGCTGCCGATGAACCACTTCTTCGGCATCCACACGGAATATCCGACGATCGCCGGGGGGCAGGGCGCGGCGCCATTCAGGACCGTTCAGGACTATGAGAACAACCTGAAGCGCAACCGCGACTTCGCGGCCAACGTCGACGAAGCCATCCGCCAGTGGAAAAAGGGCGAGGCGGAAGGGATCGTCGACACCAAGCTGACGGTTCGCAACATGATCGAGCAGCTCGATAACCAGCTGAAGCTGAAGCCTGAGGATTCCCCTTACTGGGGACCGATCAAGGCGTTTCCGGCGTCGATCGGGCCAGCCGACCGGACCCGCCTCACGAGCGAATATCGCGAGTCGCTTACGAGCACCGTCTATCCCGCGCTCCAGCGGATGCGCGATTTTCTCAGCCAGGAATATCTTGCCCATGCGCGCGAAGGCGCGGGGCTCATGTATATGAAGGGCGGCGATAAATATTACCGCTACTTGATTGAATCGACGACGACCGAAGCGCTCGCTCCCGCGCAAGTCCACCAGCTCGGCCTCAATGAAGTCGCCCGGATTACCAAGGAATTCGAGCAGGTGAAGCGCCAGGTCGGCTTCAAGGGCACGCTGCACCAGTTCTTCGATTACATGCGGACCAGCCCCAAGTTCCAGCCGAAGAGCAAGGAAGAGCTCGAACAGGGCTTCGCGACGGTGAAGCGCAAGGTCGAGGCCAAGGTCCCGCTGTTCTTCTCCAGGACTCCGAAGGCCGGGTTGGTGATCCGGTCCTATCCGCCATACCGCGAGAAGTTCGAGGCTGGCGGAAGCTATGAGCAGGGGACGCCCGACGGCTCGCGGCCCGGCACTTTTTATTTCAATGCCTATAACCTGCCGTCACGAAGCACCTGGGAAGAGACAACCCTGTTCATGCACGAGGGCGAGCCGGGCCATCATTTCCAGATCAGCCTGGCGCAGGAGAACACCGCGCTTCCGGCCTTCATGCGCTTCGGCGGCAACACCGCCTACGTCGAGGGCTGGGCGCTCTATGCCGAATCGCTCGGCTATCCGATGGGGATGTACACCGACCCGTATCAGCGGTTTGGCAACCTCAATGACGAGATGCTGCGCGCGATGCGCCTGGTGGTCGACACCGGCATTCATTCCAAGGGTTGGACCCGCGAGCAGTCGATCAAATACATGCTCGATAATTCAGGGGAATCGGTGACCGACGCGACCGCGGAGGTCGAACGCTACATCGCGATTCCGAGCCAGGCGCTCGCCTACAAGATCGGCCAGCTGACCATCAGCCGGCTGCGCGACCAGGCTAAGGCCGAGCTCGGGCCCAAGTTCGACATCCGCGACTATCACGCCCAGGTGCTCGACACCGGCGCGCTCCCGCTGCCGATCCTGGAGAAGAAGATCGACGACTGGGTGGCGGCGAAACGCTAAGTCGGCATCGATCGATGAAATGGCTCGCCGCCGCAGTCGTGCTTCTCGCCGCCGCGTCCGCTGATGCGCAGGCGGGCGATCCCGCAGCGTTCGTCAATCCGTTCATCGGCACGACCAACGGCGGCAATGACTTCCCGGGCGCGGTAGTCCCGTTCGGAATGGTTGCATTCAGTCCCGAAGAGGTGCCGCTGCCCGGCAGCCGGCTCGTGGTCGCAGCCCCCGGCGGTTACGAATGGCGATCCAACGGCATCCGCGGTTTCGGCGTCGCCCATGTGCTCGGAACGGGCTGTGCCGGAGCCGGCGGCGATATTCCCGTGATGCCGGTTACAAGCGATATCAAGACGTCGCCTTCCGCCGCCGGCGCCGCGAACCTTTATGCTGCCTATCTCGACCACAAGAAAGAGACGGCAAGTCCGGGGGCATACTCGGTCGAGCTCGGCAACGGGGTCAAGGCTGAGCTTGCGGCGACACTCCGGACCGGCCTTGCACGCTTCAGCTTCCCAAAGGACAAGCCCGCGAACCTCATGTTCCGCACCTCGGACACCGAAATCGGGTCGACCGGCGCGACCATTCGGATCGACGCCGCGCATCGTACAGTCTCGGGCAGCGTCACAAGCGGCAACTTCTGCGGCTATCTCTCGCCCGACCGGCGGCACTCCTATTACACGCTCCATTTCGTTGCGCTTTTCGACCGGGATTTCACCGTCGGCGGCACTTGGACCGACAGCGCGCTGACGCCGCGTTCCACGTTTGCGACGGGCGGGACGGGGTACGGCGAAGACGGCTTCCCGGCTCCGGGGAAGGGCTCGGGCGGATGGATCAGCTTCGACCCGGCGAAGACGCCGACCGTGACGATGCGGATCGGCATTTCCTACGTTGATGAGGCCGGCGCACGCGCCAATCTCCAAGAGGAAAGTCCCGACGGCACGGTGATAGAGGCCACCCGAGCGGCCGCTCGCACCGCATGGAACGACCAGCTGAGTCGAATCGCGATCAGCGGCGGAACGCCGGACGAGCGGACCATCTTCACCACCGCCCTTTATCATTCGCTGATCGAACCGAACGTCACCAGCGACGTCGACGGCCGGTACACGGGCATGGACGGGAAGGTGCATCGGATTGGCCCGAACCAGGCAGCACAATATGCCAATTTCTCGGGCTGGGATGTTTACCGCTCGCAGGTCCAGCTCGTCACCCTGCTTGACTCGAAGGTCGGATCGGACTTCGCCCAGTCGCTCCTCAACCAGGCCGATCAGGATGGCGGCAGGTGGGACCGCTGGACTCATCTGACGGGGCCGACCGGCGTCATGAACGGCGACCCTTCAGCGCCAGCCGTGGCGGCCATTTATGCATTCGGCGGCCGCGGGTTCGACGTTCGACGCGCCTATCGCTCACTGCTCGCTGCCGCGACCGTCCCGACGATGGCAGATTTGAGCCGCATCGGCTGCGCGGTCCTGTGCGTCGGCGAGCGGCCCGGCCTCGATCAATGGCTGAAGCTGCACTACATGCCTGTGGGTGCGCCAGGGTGGGGCTCGGCCGCCGACACGCTTGAGCTTGCCGCGGCGGATTTCGGAGTCGCGCAGCTTGCGCGCTACACAGGCGACAAGGCGAACGAAGGGCGCTTCCTTGAGCGCTCCGGCTGGTGGCGCAACCTGTTCAACCCGCAGTCCGGCTACATCCAGCCGCGCAATGCCGACGGCAGCTGGCCCGCCTTTCATCCCGCATCCGACGACGAGTTCGTCGAGGGAAGCGGCGCGGTCTATCGCTGGATGGTGCCGTTCGACCCGGCAGGACTAATCAAGGCGCTTGGAGGCCGAGCCCAGACAATCGCTGCGCTGGACGGTTTTTTCCGTGACGCGGACGGCAAATGGGCGGTCACCAAGGCTGGGCCACTTCACGCCGAGCTCGACAACGAACCCTCCGTCGGCTCCCCGTGGCTTTACGATTTCGCCGGAGCGCCGTGGAAGACTCAGGGCGCCGTCCGCGCCGCGATGCGGCAGATCTGGACCAACAGCCCGAGCGGTATCTCGGGCAACGACGATCTCGGCGAAATGTCGTCGTGGTACGTGTGGTCGGCGATCGGTCTCTATCCGCTCTACCCCGGCCGCGCCGACCTGGTGATCGGAAGCCCTCTAGTCCCGGATATCCGTATCGATGCTCCTGGTGCGCCCATTCACATTATCGCCGCCGGGGCCGCTGTCGATGCGCCGTACGTGCACTCGTTGACCATCAACGGCCGACAGACGACCCGCCCGTGGTTGGGGGAAGACTTCATCCGCAAAGGCGCGGAGTTGCGCTTCTCCCTGTCGCCGACGCCCGATCAGCAGTGGGGCTCGGCACCTGCCGATGCGCCGCCTTCCTACGGACCTCATTAATAATCGATCGGCTGTATTAGCCTTCGCCAAGCTTGATGAAAGGAGCGAACTTGGCCTCGCGCTTGGCGAAGCTGGTCTCGTAACGGCGGACAGTTGAGTCCGAGACGAGCACGCGCTCGGCGACCTCGTTGAATTCGGCCATCGTCTCGCAGTCGAACAGAAGCAGGAGATCGTAGGCTCCGGCCACTTCGTAGCAGAACTGGACCTGCGGCTCGGCCTCGATCCGATCCAGGAGCGCGCTCTTGCCGCGCTGGTCGGCATGCTCGCTCAGCTGCACCAGCACGATTGCCCGAAGCCGCCGGCCGGTGAGGGCGGGTCCGAGCAAGGCGATGCTCCGCGCGATCCAGCCAGCGGCGCGCAGGCGGCGAAGCCGGCGGGCAATCGCGGACGGCGAAAGAGCAACGTCGAGCGCGAGCGATTCCGCCGTCCGTGAGTCATCCCGCTGGACGAGGTCGAGCAACTGGAG
Source organism: Sphingomonas sp. (assembly GCA_013361785.1). Lineage (GTDB taxonomy): Bacteria > Pseudomonadota > Alphaproteobacteria > Sphingomonadales > Sphingomonadaceae > Sphingomicrobium. The sequence continues at coordinate 4,128 of JABFXK010000045.1, read as the reverse complement.
ATCGAAGCGGTCGAGCACCGCGCGCTTTGTGCCAAAATTTGGCACGGGGTGCACCAAAATTGCACGGAAAGGCAGAGCGGCTTTCGCTAGTTTCGGGGATAAATTCAGGAGGGTTTGTGATGCGTGCTCTGCTTTTCGCCGTTTCGGTCATGGTTGCGCAACCGCTGCTTGCGCAGCAGCCGCCGTCGCCAAGCGCCCGCTCCGATGCGGCAGAGCCGGCCGCCAAGTCTCCGCTGAAGGCCGGCGAAGGCCGCCAGGTCGCCGCTGCGCTTGCCGAAAAGCTGAAGGCCGATTTCGTCTATCCGCAGCAGGCCGACGCCTATGCCGCGATGCTCGAAAAGAATGCCGCCGCCGGCCGTTACGACAGCGGCACTCGCGGCGAGCTCGTCAAGCTGCTCACCGACGACTTGCAGGCGGTCCACAAGGACGGTCACCTTCACGTCATGCTGGCGCCGCCGCCGCAACCCGGCGGTGACGAGCGCGGCGGACGGCGCGGGCCTCCGCCCGGGATCGGTCCGCTGATCCAATCGGCCAAGACCATCGCGCCGGGCATCGGCTACATCCGGTTCACTGCCTTCATGGGCACCGACGAGGAAGTGTCCGCGGTCCGCAAGTGGCTCGCCGACAATGCCGATGACAAGGTGCTGATCTTCGATCTTCGCAACCACCACGGCGGCGGTATCGAGGAGCAGGACGCGATCTTCTCCTACATTTTCGCGAAGCAGACGCCGCTGGTGAAAATGGCGCTCTCCAAGAAACTCTACGACGAGCGCCGCTCGCCCCTAGAGGCCTCGCGCACGCTGGTGTTCGCGAGCGATGGGAACGCAATGGTCGCGACTCACAGCGCGCTGCCGGGTCCCGCGACGGCCCTCAGGCATGCCAAGATCTACCTGCTGACGTCGAACAGGACTGCGTCCGCCGCCGATCATTTCTCGCTCGCGCTGAAGTCGAGCGGCCGCGCTACCCTCATCGGCGAAACGACCGCGGGCGCGAACCACTTCGGCGGGCCGGAGCGGCTGACTGACAATTTCGGGGTGTGGATGCCGGTCGGCCGGACGTACGACATCAAGACCGGCAAGGACTGGGAGGGAGTAGGGGTTCAGCCCGACATCGCGGTCGATCCGAAACTCGCTCTCGTGGTCGCGCTGGAGAAGGCCGGTCTTTCCAAGGAGGAAGCGATACGTCTCGACGCTGGGGAAGTGCCGAGCGAGCCGGTGCATCGTGAGAAGACGGCAGCGCGCTAGGTTTCAGTTTGGAGCGCTTCGGCGATCAGCTTTCGGCAGTTGTCGATTCCGTAAAGGGCGATGAAGCTGCCCATCCGCGGCCCCTGGCTGGAGCCGAGGAGGGTCTCGTAGAGCGCCTGGAACCAGGCGCGGAGATTCTCCTTGCCGTAATGCTTCTTGCCGACCTCGAAGACTTGCGTCTGAATGTCCTCGGCGGAGGCATCGGGCGGTAGCTTCGCCAGTTCCGAATCGAGCTCGCGCAGGGCGGCGGCTTCTTCCTCGCTGGGCGCGCGGCGCTGCAGTCCGGGAACGACGAAATCGCGGGCGTAATTGACTGCGAGGCCGATCAGCTCGTCCAGCTCGGGGTCGCTCTCGGGCGAGGTGCCGGGCGCGTAGCGCTGGACGAAGCGCCAGGCGACCTCCTTGTCCTGCAGCCCTGGAAGGCTGACGAGGTTGAGCAGCAGACCATAGGTCAGCGGCAGTGACTGCTCGGGCACCGTTCCGCGATGGATGTGATGCACCGGATTGCCGAGCTTCTGCTCCACCGCCTGCTTCGGATAATTGCCGCGGAACTGCAGATATTCGTCGACGGCGCGCGGAATCACGCCGATGTGCAGGCTCTTCGCCCGCTTGGGCTCGCGGTAAATGTAGAAGGCAAGGCTCGGCTCGCTCCCGTAGCGCAGCCACTCCTCGAGGCTGAGCCCGTTGCCCTTCGACTTGGAGATCTTCTCGCCCTTCTCGTCGAGGAACATCTCGTAGTTGAAGCCCTCCGGCGGGCGGCCGCCGAGGATGCGGGCGATCTTTCCCGACTGGATGACGCTGTCGATCAGGTCCTTGCCGGCCATTTCGTAGTCAACGCCGAGCGCGACCCAGCGAGCGGCCCAGTCGACCTTCCACTGGAGCTTGGCTGAGCCGCCGAATGCCGATTGCTGGACACGGCTTCCGTCCTCGTCGTCGAAGGCGATCAGCCCGGCTTCGGCGTCGATCACTTCGACCGGCACCTGCAGCACTCGGCCCGACGTCGGCGAGATCGGAAGCACGGGCGAATAGGTCTTCCGCCGGTCCTCGCGCAGCGTCGGGAGCATCACGCCCATGATCGCGTCGAAGCCGTGGAGCACCTTGCGGATCACGTCGTCGAACCGGCCCGACGTGTAGCAGTCGGTCGCCGAGAGGAATTCGTAATCGAAGCCGTACCGGTCCAGAAAGCGGCACAGCATCGCATTATTGTGCTGAGCGAAGCTCGGATATTCACCGAAGGGATCGGGAATCTGGGTCAGCGGCTTGCCGAGATTTTCCTCCAGCATCGCCTGGTTCGGGACATTATCGGGCACCTTTCGGAGACCGTCCATGTCGTCGCTGAAGGCGATCAGCCGCGTCGCCGTCCCGCCGGTCAGCTCCTCATATGCGTGGCGGACGAAGCTGGTGCGCGCGACCTCGTTGAACGTGCCGATATGCGGCAGGCCCGAAGGACCGTAGCCGGTCTCGAAGATCACCGGCCCGCCGGCCGGCTTGCCCTCGGGCCAGCGCTTCAGAAGCTTGCGTGCCTCCTCATAGGGCCAAGCCTTTGAGGCCATTGCGGCATTTCGAAGCGTTTCGGCGTCCAAATCCGTTGCTCTTCTGTTCTCGGGGCGCCAGGGTCGGCGGATGGCGGCTCCTTTGCCTCTTCCCGCGCTCCACGCAACCCACGCCGGGATCTGGCTCGCAAGCGGCGACGGCGAGGTTCGCGAGGCGAGCCGCGGCGAGGCGATCGCTCGCGCGGCCGAGACTCCGCACATCATCCTCAACGCCCCGCTCGTCGGGCAGCGGCTCGGCTATCCCGAGCTCAGCGGGCTCGACCTGCTCGAGCTGTTCGCATTCATCCATCCGGCGCGGTTCGCGGTGCCGACCGTCGCGGGTCTGAGCCGGACCGTCGGAATTGAAGTGCCGGCGAATGATGCCGCCGCGGCCGCCGCGCTGCAGGTGATTGCCAGGCACCTGCTCGAAATGCTCGCCGATCCCGAGTGGCGCGAGCGCGAGGGGGCGTGGACGAGCAATGCGACGCTGCACCGCCTCGGCTGGGGCTGGGCGCCGCTGATCGGCGCACGGCTCGAACGGCCCGAGCGCGGCGAGCGCATGCTCTTCGCCCGCTTGAAGCAGTGGGACGAAGCCGCCGAACGGCCGCCGCCGCGCACGGTCGTCGTAAATCCGACGGAGGCGCGGGCGAAGCTCGACGCGCTGACGGGGCGCGCCGAGGCCCGCGAAGGGCAGAAGGCGATGGCCGAAGCGGTGACACAGGTGTTCGCGCCCAAGCGGGCGAAGGGTGCACCGAACCTGCTGCTCGCCGAAGCGGGGACGGGGATCGGCAAGACTCTCGCTTATCTCGCGCCGGCGTCCCTCTGGGCCGAGCAGGCCGGTGGGGCCGTGTGGGTGTCGACCTTCACCAAGGCGCTCCAGCGCCAGCTCGACGCCGAAGGGCCGAAGCTGTTCGCCGACGCCGATGAGCGCGCGCGGCGGATCGTGGTCCGCAAGGGCCGCGAGAATTACCTCTGCCTGCTCAACCTCGAAGATGCGCTTCAGGGTGCGTTCGCCGGCCGCGCGGCGGTGCTTGCGCAGCTCGTCGGTCGCTGGGCCGCCTACACGAAGGACGGCGACATGGTCGGCGGCGACCTGCCCGGCTGGCTCCCGAGCCTGTTCCGCCGCGCCGGCTCGACCGCGCTCACCGACCGCCGCGGCGAGTGCGTCTATGCCGGCTGTCCGCACTACCGCCGCTGCTTCATTGAGCGCGCCGAACGGGCGAGCCGCGAGGCGGACATCGTCATCGCCAACCACGCGCTGGTGAAGGTGAACGCCGCGCGCGAGCGCGAGGACGCGCCGGGGCGGATCCTGTTCGACGAGGGGCATCACCTGTTCGACGCCGCTGACTCGA
>JABFXK010000056.1 GCA_013361785.1 Sphingomonas sp. | reverse complement strand
CCTGATCGCGCGCAAGGAGACGAGGCCGCGCCGGCTCGGGATCATGGGCGGGTCGAACGGCGGGCTGCTCATGGGCGTCGAGTTCACCCAGCATCCCGAGTTGTGGAACGCAGTGGTGATCGACGTTCCGCTGCTCGACATGATGCGCATTTCGAAGATCGCCGCCGGCGCGTCATGGGAAGGCGAATATGGAAGCGTCGATGATCCGGCAGTGCGCGCCTTCTGGGAGAAGACTTCGCCCTACCAGAACCTCAGGAAGGACGTGAAATATCCCGAGCCGTTCATCTTCACGACGACCAAGGACGATCGCGTCGGCCCACAGCACGCCCGCAAGTTCGCCGCTCGGATGGAGGAGATGGGCCTGCCCTTTTATTATTACGAGAATACGGAAGGCGGCCATTCGTCGGGCGCGAACCTCAAGCAGCAGGCGCATACCAACGCGCTTCAGATGGTCTATCTCACCCGCAAGCTGATGGATGAGCCGGCAACATAGCAGTTATTGATAATCGTTCGCATTTGCCTTAGGGGTGCGGCCATGTTGCTGCACCCCCTTTTTCGGACTGTCGTACTGCTTCTCGCAGCGCTGGTCGGAACGGCCGTGTCCGCCACTGCGTCGGCTGCGCCGAGCGACGTCCAGACGACCTGGCAGATGCTCAATTACATGTCGGTCGACTATTCCGGAGCGGTCGCCAATGGCAAGGTCGTCAGCCAGTCCGAGTATGGCGAGATGCGCGAGTTCGCCGGCTCGGTCCGCCAACAAATCGCAGGACTGCCGCCAAGCGCCGCGAAGGCGGACCTGCTGGCGAAGGCCGATCGGTTCGTCGCTGCCGTCGACCGGAAGGAAAGCCCGGCCGAGATCCGGTCGCTCGCCGACGATCTCGGCAATGACCTGCTCAAGGCCTATCCGGTGGCGCTCGCCCCCGCTCACACGCCGGACCTCGCGCGTGGCGCGAGCCTGTTCAACCAGAATTGCGCGAGCTGCCATGGCGAGAAAGGCGACGCGAAGACGGCCGCTGCGGCCCAGCTCAATCCGCCGCCGATCGCCTTCGTTGACCGCGGCCGGGCCGACCAGCGGAGCCCGTTCGCGCTGTACCAGGTGATCGGCCACGGCATCCCTGGCACGGCCATGGTCAGTTTCTCCAACCTGCCGGCGCAGGATCGGTGGGACCTCGCTTATTACATCAGCCGCTTCGCTTATCCCGCGTCGCTGGCGTCGGAAGGCAAAAGCATCTGGGACTCGGATGCACAGGTCCGCAAGTCGATTCCGGATCTCGCCGCGCTGAGCTCGCTGACGGAGGCGCAGCTGGCAGCGCAGATCGGCGAGAGCCGGGCTCCCGCCGTGATTGCCTACCTGCGGGCCAACCCCGCCGCACTGGCTTCGCAGGGATCGCCCTTGTCGCTGGTGCGCACGCGGCTTCAGGAAAGCCTCCAGGCCTATAAGGCCGGAGACCGCGACAAGGCCAAGTCGCTCGCTCTATCCGCCTATCTGGACGGCTTCGAGCCGATCGAGGGCTCGCTCGCGGCGCGGGACGCGGGGCTTCTCGCCCGCGTCGAGACCGCGATGGGCGAACTCCGCGCCTCGATAGGGAGAGGCGACAACGCCGACGAAGGGCTCGAAGCGCTCCTGATCGTGGTCGGAATGCTGGCGTTCCTGAAAAAGGGCGGCCGTCCGGACATGGTCCGCCCGGTCCACTATGGCTGGACGAGCGCGCTGCTCGCCGGCGCCTTGACCTGGCTTGCGGCCACCACCCTCATCAGCATCAGCGGAGCGACCCGCGAGCTGACCGAAGGGTTCGGCTCGATCCTCGCCGCGGTCGTTCTCTTGTTCGTCGGCATATGGATGCACGGCAAGGGTCAGGCCAACGAGTGGCAACGCTACATCAAGCAGCGGATGGACCGTGCCCTCTCCAAAGGCTCGGGATGGTTCCTGTTCTCGCTCGCCTTCATCGCGGTCTATCGCGAGCTGTTCGAGACGATCTTGTTTTATGCGGCGCTTTCCGCCGAAGGGAATGCCGGCGCGGTGATTGCCGGCGCAGTCGCCGGCGCCGCAGCTCTTGCTATCGTCGCATTCGTGATGCTGCGGTTCAGTCAGAAGCTGCCGGTCGGAAAGTTCTTCACCTACAGTTCGGCGCTGATCGCCGTCCTCGCGGTGGTGCTCGCCGGCAAGGGCGTAGCCGCGCTGCAGGAAGCGGGCTTGATCGGCGTTGCGCCGCTCAGCCACGTGCCGCGCATCTCGCTCCTCGGCATCTTCCCGACCGGCGAGGTGATCGCCGCACAGGTCGTGACGCTGATCGCGCTGATCGTCGGGTTC
>JABFXK010000233.1 GCA_013361785.1 Sphingomonas sp. | reverse complement strand
GGGACGCGAGACCTGCTCAATCAGCGTTCGCGCGAGCGATTCCAGAATACCGATGTCGACGGCGCCGGGCAGCACGGCCTGGAACTCGTCGCCGCCGAGGCGGCCGACCTGGCCGTGGTTGCCCATCACGGATTTGAGACGTGCCGCGACCTCGCGCAGCAGCGCGTCGCCGATCGGGTGGCCGAGCGTGTCGTTGACGTTCTTGAACCGATCGAGGTCGATCATGAACAAGGCGCAGCCCTTCTTGCGATGGGCGGCGTTGCGCAGAGCCTCGTCGAGCGTCTGGCGCATCATCGCGCGGTTGGGGAGGCCGGTGAGTGAATCGAAGCGGGCGAGACGCGAAATCTCCCGCTCGGACTTGCGCTGCTCGGTCAGGTCGGTGCCGATGCCCCGGAAGCCCAAGAAGCGGCCACGATCATCGAAGATCGGATTGCCGCTCAGCGACCAGTGGACGTCCGCTTCACTGGCGGGGCTGACAACCACGTCGGAAAAGGGGAAGCGGGCGGACAGGTGGAAGCCGAGCGTCTTGCGCTCTTCGGCGGAATCGGGAGCCTGGTCGACCGACAGCAGGTCTGTGAACTGCCGGCCGAGCAAGGCTTCCGGCTCACATTGGAAATCGTCCGCGAGCTGGCGCGAGACGTAGGACAAAGTGCCGAGCGAGTCCGTTTCCCAGAACCAGCCGCGCCCCGTGTTCTCGAACTCGTCGACAAAGTTGAGCGCCTTCTTCGCCTGCCATTCCAGCGCCAGGCGCCGCCGGCCGCCGGCCACCGCCGCCCGGGTGACCCCGACGCTGTAGACGACCATCGCTACGGCGATGGTATTGATGGTGAAGGTGACGAGCGGGCTTGTCGAGAAGAGCATCGTCGACGTCGCCGCCACCAGCGCGTTCACGATCGCGAGCGGAGGAGCGGCTACTGCGGCGATCGAGCGGACAAAGAAGCCGGCGCTCATCGCCAGCGATATGTAGCCGGCATCCTCCAGCTGGAGCGAACCGGCGCCGTTGCTGGCAAGTGTCCAGAAGATGCCGGTCGCCCCAATGTAGAGGCACATCAGCCGCGCAATCATGTGGGGAGCGAAGCGCAGCCGCCGCCGGAAGATCAAAGTCGTTGCCGCAAGCAGGTCACATGTCAGCGACAGGCCCAAAGGCACGAAGACACCCGCGAGAGCCGGCCAATTGGCAGCTGGCCAGTCCTGCAGGAGCAAGCCTGCCGTCAGAATGAGGTGACCAGTGAAGATTAGCCAGGGCGCCAGGCACCAGCTTCCGACGCGGCGTTCGATCAATGACTGATCGGTACTCGAGTCCGGCTCGCGGACGTCGAAGGTCAGGGCCTCGCTCGCCGAGATGCGGGCGGGCGTCAGGCGTTCGACTTCCGGCGATCTGCCGAACAGGTTCCGGCGCATTGAGGCTCCACGAGACGCGCCCACAAGGGCGCTCACGCACGAGTCTCTAGCTCGGCCGAGTTAACCGACCGCCAAACGAACAGGGTTAGCGAATGTTTAAATTTGCTCCGGAAGGAAGTCCGGACCCGATAGATAGCGCTCGCCGGTGTCGTACTTGAAGCCGAGCACACGCGGATTGTCGCCGAGCTCGGGCAGCTTCTGCGCAATGGCGGCGAGCGTCGCGCCGGACGAAATGCCGACGAGCATGCCTTCCTCGCGCGCGGCGCGGCGGGCCATCTCCTTGGCGTCGTTCGGATCGACCTGGATCACGCCGTCGAGCAGGCTCGTGTCCATGATCGCCGGGACGAATCCGGCGCCGATTCCCTGGATCGGGTGTGGGCCCGGCTGGCCACCGGAAAGGACCGGTGAAAGGGTGGGTTCGACCGCGAAGGCCTTGAGGTTGGGCCACTGGGCTTTGAGCACTTCAGCGCTAGCAGTGATGTGCCCGCCGGTGCCGACGCCGGTGATGATTGCGTCCAGCGGACTGTCGGCGAAATCGCGCAGGATTTCCTGAGCCGTGGTGCGGCGGTGGACTTCCAGGTTCGCGGGATTCTCGAACTGCTGCGGCATCCAGGAGCCGGGAGTTTCAGCGATGATCTCTTCGGCTCGCGCGATCGCGCCCTTCATGCCTTTTTCCTTGGGCGTGAGGTCGAACTGCGCGCCGTAAGCGAGCATCAGCCGCCGCCGCTCGATGCTCATGCTTTCGGGCATGACGAGGATCAATTTGTAGCCCTTAACCGCTGCAACCATCGCAAGGCCGATGCCGGTATTCCCCGAGGTCGGCTCGACGATCACCCCTCCGGGCTTGAGCTTGCCCGAGCGCTCCGCGTCCTCGACCATCGAGAGCGCAATACGATCCTTGATCGATCCGCCGGGATTGGA
>JABFXK010000074.1 GCA_013361785.1 Sphingomonas sp. | reverse complement strand
GGCATCGACGGAATCGCCTTCGCGGACGAAGGACAGGATGCGGCGGGCGACGAGACCCGCGATCTGGGTGAAGCCAATGCGCAGACCATCACCGGCCTCAATCAGAAAGTGCTGGCGCTCATTGTCCTCGCTCGCCTTGTCGAGGTCGGCATTCACGAACTTGCCTGGCACATAGGCGATGCGCTTGATGCGCCCGCTGATTGGGGCGCGATTGATGTGGACGTCGAACACACTCATGAAAATCGACACGCGCGTATAGTCACCCTCGGCGAGGCCATCGGGACCGCGAAGCTCCGGTGGCGGCGGCACTCGCGCAATCATCGTCACGAGTCCGTCGGCGGGCGAAACGACGAGCTTGTCTCCGCGCGGCGTGGTGCGGACCGGATCGCGGAAGAAGGCCGCGACCCAGATCGTGAGGCCGACGAGGATCCACGCCAGGAATTGCCAGTGCATAAGGAAGGCGAGCAGAGTCACCGCTCCCGCTCCGACGGCGAACTTGCGGCCCTCCGGGTGAACCGCGGGGAAGCGCCACTTCACAGTCGTTGGAAGCGGCGTGTCGTGCTTGTCGAGCGTTGGCATGGAGCGCTGCATTAGAGGCGGTCAGCCGCAGGCACAACGGCGCGGTTGCACGCATTGGGCCCGCATCCTAAGGCGCCGCAAAATCTCAAAAACGCAGGAACGCAATGGCCAAGATCAAGGTGAAGAACCCGGTCGTCGAGCTCGACGGCGACGAAATGACCCGCATCATCTGGCAGTGGATCCGCGAGCGGCTGATCCAGCCCTATCTCGACGTCGATCTCATCTATTTCGACTTGTCGGTCGAGAACCGGGACGCGACCGAAGATCAGGTTACCGTCGATGCGGCGAACGCGATCAAACAGCACGGCGTCGGCGTCAAATGCGCGACGATCACGCCCGACGAAGCGCGCGTCGAAGAGTTCAACCTCAAGAAGATGTGGAGGTCGCCTAACGGGACGATCCGCAACATCTTGGGCGGCGTCATCTTCCGCGAGCCGATCGTCATTTCGAATGTGCCGCGGCTAATCCCCGGTTGGACGGACCCGATCGTCGTTGGCCGCCACGCCTTCGGCGATCAGTATCGTGCGACCGACTTCAAGGTGCCGGGTCCGGGCAAGCTGACGATGAAATGGGTCGGCAATGACGGCCAGGAGCTCGACTTCGAAGTGTTCGACTTCGACGGTTCCGGTGTCGCCATGGGCATGTACAATCTCGACCAGTCGATCCGCGACTTCGCCCACGCCTGCTTCAACTACAGCCTGGGCCGCGGCTGGCCGCTCTATCTCTCGACGAAGAATACGATCCTGAAGGCCTATGACGGCCGCTTCAAGGACATCTTCCAGGAGATTTATGATAGCGAATACAAGGCGAAGTTCGAGGAAGCTGGCATCGAATATCAGCATCGCCTGATCGACGACATGGTGGCGTCAGCGCTCAAGTGGAGCGGCAAGTTCGTCTGGGCTTGCAAGAATTATGATGGCGACGTGCAGTCGGACCAGGTCGCACAGGGCTTCGGCTCACTCGGACTGATGACCTCTGTGCTGATGACTCCTGACGGTAAGACCGTGGAAGCCGAGGCGGCGCACGGCACCGTCACACGGCACTACCGCATGCACCAGCAGGGCAAGGCTACCTCGACCAACCCGATCGCGTCGATCTTCGCCTGGACCGGTGGCCTCAAATATCGCGGCAAGTTCGACGACACTCCGGAGGTTGTTCGCTTTGCCGAGACTCTCGAACGCGTCTGCATCGAGACTGTCGAAGCCGGCCAGATGACCAAGGACCTCGCGATCCTCGTGGGCCCGGAGCAGGCGTGGATGACCACCGAGCAGTTCTTCGAAGCGATCGTCCACAATCTCGAAGCCGCGATGGCCGAAGAGGGAATCGCGGCATGAATTGGCGGCGCCAGGCCATCTACGGCGGCCTGGCGCTATTGCTTGTCTCTCCGATTGTGGCGCCGCAGCTCCTCGCCTTCCCCTATTCGGGTCAGGTCGGAGGTCATCGCGTCTATTCGGACTATCCGATCAAACCCGAGCTGGTGCGGATCGTGAGCAAGGCGGATGCTGTCGCGGAGCATTCCCCGATCGCAATAGCCGTGGAAAACCAGCCCATCTTCCTGACGAACGGCGGCTGGCGCTGGAAATTGCTGGCCTTGTCCTCTCGCGGCGGATTCGCGCTCAGCCGCACGCTTATCGAAACGATCGTCGTGAACCGCAGCAGTGCGGCTCAGGATCGTGTCTTCAATGGTGCGCCCATCGCCGGCGAGCGTTCCTTATCGGGAGTGCTGGCTCACGAATTGACTCAT